>CAZRMT010000040.1:0-11195 GCA_964601265.1 uncultured Christensenella sp. | reverse complement strand
GAAATTAAAAACCTTGATAAAAGTTTTAAAGACGTTCACGCCGTAAACGATTTATCGTTTAAAGTAAAACGTGGCGAGCTGTTTGCTTTTTTGGGTGAAAACGGGGCGGGAAAGTCTACGACCATAAATATTATGTGCGGAACGCTGGATAAAGACGGCGGAAAAGTGTTTGTAGACGGCTTGGATATTGACGACGATTTAGACGCCGTCAAAAGAAAAATAGGCGTCGTTTTTCAAGAAAGCGTTTTGGATAAAGCGCTTTCGGTAAAAGACAATTTAGAGATAAAAGCGAGCTTTTACGGTATTATAGGCGAGGATTTTAAAAAAAGGTTAAGCGTTTTGACCGAGGCTTTCGAGTTGGGAAACATATTAAATAAACCGTTAAAAAGGTTGTCGGGCGGACAAAGAAGAAGAGTGGATATAGCAAGGGCTTTGATACACGAACCGCAAATTCTTATTTTAGACGAACCGACCACGGGATTAGACCCGCAAACGAGAAAGCGTATTTGGGAAGTAATAAGGCGATTGAGAAAGGAAAGAGGACTAACCGTTTTTTTGACGACGCATTATATGGAAGAGGCGTCGGAAGCCGATTACGTTTTAATTTTGGACAAGGGCAAAATTTCAGCCGAAGGAACGCCGTTGGAGCTTAAAAACAAGTATACTTACGATTACGTTACTTTATATAACGCCGACGAACAAGCGGTTAAAAAAATGGGCGTCGACTATGAAAAAACGAGAGAGGCGTATAAAATAAAAGTAGAAAACACTTCCAAGGTGACCGAGCTTATTTGCAAATTCCCCGAGGTTTTTAAAGACTACGAGATTACCAAAGGGAAAATGGACGACGTTTTTTTAAACGTTACGGGGAAGAAGTTAGAGGGGTAGTATGAGCGGTTTAAAAATAATCGTAAAAAGAAACGTAAAATTATTTTTAAAAGATAAAGGACTTTTCTTTACCTCTTTAATAACACCGCTTATCTTGCTGGTTTTATACGCAACTTTTTTGTCGAAAGTGTATAAGGATTCGTTTTACTCGTCTTTGCCCGACGACTTAAAAAACAGCGTTTCCAAAAAACTTATTAACGGAACGGTTGGCGGTCAGCTTGCGTCGAGCTTGTTGTCCGTATCTTGCGTGACGGTCGCCTTTTGTTCTAATATGATAATGCCTTCCGATAAAATGACGGGTGCGATAAAGGATATAAACGTAACGCCCGTTTCACACAATAAACTTGCGTTCGGGTACTATATAGCGACGTTACTAAACACTTTATTGGTTTGCTACGTGGCTCTCGGGTTATCGCTTATATACGTTGCGTGCGTCGGTTGGTACTTGTCTTTCGTCGATATCGTTTTGCTGGTTGTCGACGTGTTTGTTTTAGTGTTGTTCGGAACGGCTTTATCGAGTATAGTAAACTGCTTTTTATCTACGCAAGGTCAAATTTCGGCAGTCGGTACTTTGGTTAGTTCTTTATACGGGTTTATTTCGGGTGCGTATATGCCCGTTTCTCAATTCGGAAAAGGCGTGCAAAATATCGTGGCTTGTTTGCCCGGAACTTACGGAACGGCTTTAATGAGAGAGCACTCTATGCGAGGGGCGATTTCGGGTTTGCAAAAATACGGAGTCCCGCCCGAAACGATAGAGGGAATAAAAAACAGCGTGGATTGTAATATCTTTCTTTTCGGCAAAAAAATTCCGCAAGGCGGAAGTTGGGCGATTTTAATTTGTTCTGTCGTAGTGCTGATGGGAACGTATATCCTTATAAATTATTTAAGACGAAAGAAAAAATACGAGTAACATATAAGTTTCGTTGTTAAAAGGTAAAAAAGACGGCTTTTCAACCGTCTTTTTTTGATTTTAATTCTTTTCTTCTTGTTCTTCTTATTTTGTTGACGTGCCGTTCGAAAGAGCCGTCGTTTAAAAGTTGTGCTATTAAATATTGTTCTAAAGTGGGTACCGTGCAAGAATAAAACCCGAGCTTTTCGTAAAAACTCGTCGTTAATTTTTCAGGCAATACCATATATGCAACCCTTATTGCGGGGGAAATGCTTTTTGTAAAAGTGTTAAGATAAATTACGCTTCCGCTTTTATCGTTGCCGAAAATGGTGTCGGCGGTTTTTAGGTTGAGAGAAAACTCCGATTCGTAATCGTCTTCTATTACGTAGCCGTTGCGTTTTATCGCCCAATTTACGTATTCCGTTTTTTTGGAAATGCTTGCCGTAACTCCCGTTGGGTAACTTCTAAAAGGAGTAACGTGTAAAATTTGAGCATTAGATTTATTTAGATAAAAACTTGAAATACCGTCGTTTGACAGCGGTAATTTTTCAATTTTAATATTTTTGGCAAGGTAAACTTTTTCTATTTGTTCGTAAGAGGGGTTTTCTATTGCGTAAATTTTATCGTTGCCAAAAAATTCCGTTATCATTCCGTATAAGTATTCCGCACCCGAACCTATTATTATTTGTTTTTCTTCAACCTTTATATCTCTATTACGCCCGAGGTAGGATTTTATTGCTTCTTTTAAATAAGGAATTCCCGTGGGGGAAGGCTTTTCAAAAAGGTTTTCGCCGTATTCGGAAAGAATTTTTCTTATCGTTTGCGTTAGTATGCCGAACGAGAAACTTTCGTCGTGCGATTTAGGCAACGGCAAGCTTTTAAAATCGTTTTTTTCGGGATAAAAAAACATATCATTCGTAGAATAGGTTACGTAATAACCGCTCCTCTGTTTGCTTTCTATATAGCCCTCGCTTTGCAAAATGTCGTATGCGGTTTCAACGGTTATCAGGCTTACGCCCGTATCTTCCGCAAGAGTGCGTTTCGAGGGGAGCTTACGGTTGTGCGAGTATAACCCGTTTATTATATCGTTTTTAATTTTTTGGTAAACTTTTAAATATTTCTTCATTTTGGTCTTATAAAAAAATGCTTTTTTGGTTATTTTAATATATCCAAACGTATTGTATAATCTTTTCAAAATAAAGTCAAGAAGACGAGGAGAAAAGATTATGAATTACACGAAGAAAATTTGTTTTACGGCGCTTTTCACCGCTATGAACGTAATTTTGAGCATGGAGATATTTTCCGTTCCCGTTACTGGAGGACATTTATATCTTAACGACGTGATAATAGTATTTGCGTCGCTTTTATTAGAACCGTATTATGCGTTCGTCGTAGGCGGAGTCGGGGCGTTTTTAGGCGACTTGATTTTTTATCCCGCACCGATGTTTGTTTCTTTGGTGACGCACGGTATTCAAGCGGTGGTTATTTCGCTTATTGCAGGGCAGAAAAATCCCGATAAAGTATGGCGTGCGATTCTTGCCGTTTTTGCGGGAGCGATTATCATGGTTACGGGGTATTCTTTAGGCAGAGCCTACGTATACAGCACGAAAGAAACGGCTTTGTTAAAGCTTCCTTTCCAGTGGTTACAAGCGGGAATCGGAGCAGTGGTAGGTACGTTTTTATATTATTCGTTGAGCAAGGTTTTAAGTAAATTTTTTCATTTCGAAAAGAAGTCGACGCCTGACGAAAGCGGAGAATAACGTAATTTACGTTTTGCTTTTTATTGATATTTCGGCGTAAATATGCTATTATATTACAAAAGGAGAGCGTATGAATTTTCACGTAAGAAAAGCCGAAAAAAACGATTTAAAATATATCGGGGATTTGCTATATCAAGTAAACAAAGTGCATAGCGACGCACGCCCCGATATTTTTAAAAGCGGTGCAAGAAAATATAACGACGAGGAGATACTTGCAATAATTTCTAACGAAAGCACGCCCGTTTTCGTGGCAACGGACGGAGATAAAGTCGTCGGGTACGTTTTTTGCATAAGCAAACAGTTTGTAAACGACAACAATATGACGGATATAAAAACGTTGTATATAGACGACCTTTGCGTGGACGAAAACTATCGCAAAAGGGGAATAGGCAGAACGCTTGTCGAGTATGCGTTAGAATATGCAAAGAGTAGCGGATACTACAACGTAACGCTCAACGTGTGGGCGGACAATAAAAACGCTGTGGAATTTTATAAAAACCTTGGATTAAGCGTGCAAAAAACTGTTCTCGAAAAGATAATAAAAAGGGATTAAAGCAACATATAGCCCGCTTAATTTTGGGAAGATTGGTGTTTTTGGGCTTTTTTCCAGCTTATAAATCCGTATACGTCGTTGATAAAAAAAGCGATAAAGCATATCACGACGGACAAGTAGGAAAAATCGGTTTTTGTTGCAAGCGACCATAGAATTATTAAAACGACGTCGTTGCAAGCGTAGGCTACAGCGTAAAAGGGACTTCTTCTAAAAGTTAAGTAAACAGCCAAAAAACTTGTCGTAACGGACACGGTGCTCCAAACGATGTTGGGCGTATTGAATTTTTTTAAAACGAAGTAAAAGGCGAAGGTTACGATTAAAGAAAGGAAAAACGAAAAGAAGTATTCTTTAACCGTCAGGCGGTTGACTTTTACTTCTTTTTTGTTTTTTTCATAAGGATTTTTAAACCAAGAAATCGTTGCCAGCAACGCCATAGGGGCGGTCATGCCGAGATAGGTTATCATTTCGCCCCAGTAGGCAAAAGTGTAGGAAATTATTCCGTAAAGTAGACTGAAAACGATAGTTAAAATTTGTCCTACGGGATTGCCTTTTGCGTTTAATATAAGAGAAGTTGCGCCTATTAGGGAAGCTATGGGCATTAAAAAGTTTTTTCCGTCGAAAACGATAAACGAAACGACGATAGAAGTAACGGACGACAACCACAACGCAAGTTCTCCTTTGGAAAAATAACGTAATACTTTTTTTAATTTTGAAAACATAAAGACCTCACAAAAAAAGCACCCGCAAAACACGTCTTCAAAGACCTAACGACGTATTTTACGAATGCTTTTTGCATTTTGTTACCCAGTGGCAACTTATTATTTTTATTTGATTATATAATACTTTTTCTTTTCGGTCAAGTAAAAATAGCGGTTTTATAAAGCTCAACTTCGGTTGAGTTTTTTTGCTTTTTCGGACAGTTGGCAGATTTTAAACAAGTTTTTTTAAGCCGAGGTTGACTTTTTGTTTCATAGTGTTATACAATTAAAGAATGAGAAACAAAAAGATAGACTGTTTAAGAGTCATAGCCGTTTTTTTTATAGTTTGGCTTCATTCCGTGTACGACAATGTGTATCCCGCCGTGTTGGGACATATAGGTTCGTTGCCCGTGCATTTTTTCTTTTTGCTTGCCGGGTATTTCGTGTACGGTAAGTCGGATAAAAAAATACTAAAAAGAGCGTTATATTTCGTTTTAGTATATTTTTTGGCTAACGTTTTTTATATAGCGGTGAACTGCTTGCTATATAGCATAACGCCGATAGAGTACGTCAAACGACTTTTAAAAGTAGGTATTTTAAAGTTTTTATTGCAATTGTTTGCGTTTAATACGCTTATTCCAAGCGGAACGGGCGGGCATTTATGGTATATCTCCGCTTTAGTCGTTGCTTTTTTAGCGCTGGTTATCGTGAGAAGAAAATTTCTTTTAGTTTTTGCGTGCGTACTATACGGGACGGGGCTTATTTTGTCGAGATACGTTTTTCCGTTTTTTGATATTACAGTGTCTAGCTATTGTTTTAGAAACGGCATTTTCGAAGCTACGCCTATGGTTTTTTTGGGGTATTATCTTCATTCCGTAAAAGAAAAGACAGACGTTATTTATAACGATAAAAAGAAATTTTTCCTTTTAACGGCTCTCGTTATCGTTTTTTGTTATTTCTCGTTAATGTTGACGGGAAGGGTTTTAAAAACCGGTTCCGATTTGTCGTTGAGAATAGTTGTTTTTTGCGTGGCGTTATTGTTTTTGGCGTTATATCCGTATAAGTTCCAAACGAAATTCGGTAGTATAATTGCGTTTATCGGGGCAAGACTTACGCTGATGATTTACATAATTCACCCGTTGTTTATTTATTTTTACGCTAAAGTTTTAAACGGATTTTTAATAACGCTAACGTCGTTTTTATCGGCGACCTTGGTGAGTTTAATCTATTTCTTTGTGAAAAAATATATATTATCGCTAATAAAAGCCATTGCGGTTCGTCTTAAAGGAAAAGAAAGCTAATAGGAGCGTTGCAGTGATTTTCTATTGCAACGCTTTTTCGGCTAATTTTCGAAAATAAAAAGGGGTTTACATCAAAGGTGTGCTTGTTGGGTGTATATTGCGGTTCAGAATTTGTTATTCAATCTGTTTTATAGGGGCTTAAAAGTGAAAAAAATTGTTTTTTATCGATTGTCTATTATTTTTATTATATGTATAACGTTTATATCGTTGATTCCTCTTTCTGCAATATGCCTAATCATTTTTTATAAATTATCCGTATTTGAATATATTATATCGATTTTAGCGATTTTATTATTTGGATACGAATTGATAAGACTGATAAAATTTAGAATAGTTTTAAATGAAAACTATATTTATGCAAATTCTGACGGTTTGCTTTTAAGAGAAAGAGTTCAATACGAAACTCAAATCAATTATTCTGACGTTGTAAATATAGATATAATTAAGTCCGAAAAAAATTCTCTTGGCAAAAACATAAAGAAAAGATGGATTTCGTCGAACGTTAAAAAAACGTATTTAAGATTTAAACTAAAAAACGGAAACTATAATTATATTTGCGTGAATTATTATTCAAAAAAACAGGTTTCAAAATTACTAAATGAAATAAGCAAAAGAATTTCGTGTTACACGACCTAAAAAACCGACGCAAATTAACACCGAACCCAAAAGTTTTACATTGTCAAAGACTTGTTTATTTTTTCTTTTAAGTGTTGCATTTAGTTTGTTAGGATTAGGAATTAAGTCACATATTTCCGCACCATTCGCAGTTCTAGTGGGAATAATTTCTTCATTAATAAAATAACTATAGGAGTCAATTATGAAAATTAAGAAAAATCATTTTAGAATTGGTGATAAAAAACAATATTTTATCGAATTCTCTGAAGACACTAATCTTATGATAAACGAAATAAAAGCAATTCTAGAGATATTTATCGAAAAGAATGTGAAAACATATTTTATAGGTTTCTTTCGCTCAAATGTTCCTACTACTTTTAAAGTTTTTAATTTGGGCACCAAATCTAATTTGTATGCAATTGATGAAATTAATCAAGTAGACTATTTATTTAGTAAAGACTTTATTAATTCAATAGTAAATCTAGATTTCTATTTATATAGGGGAAATGTTGAATCGAATCCAAAATTTGACATCAATAATCATGTTGTCAATCTTTATCTAGAAAATTGTTTTACTGAAAGTGGTCTATTTTTTGACAAAAATGTATATAATGAAATTGAGATAGTAAATAAATTAAAATTAATTTGATTTATAAAAGGCAAGACTGTAAAATAGATTTTACAGTCTCTGTTGTTTTGGGTGAATTATAATTGTTTAGCAATCGTGTTATCTTTTTTTAATAATAAAAATTCTTCATAAAAATTCACAATGTTAGCAGCAAAATCTATAGATTTATTATGTAATATACTTTCCTTCATACTTAAATTATAGCATAAATAATAAACATTCTCAATAAAACGATAATATTTTTCTTTTTTCTTTTTTATTTCTTATTTCAAAATAAATCCAAAAATTCAAGAAAAGTGAAAAGTGAAAAAATAAAAAATAAGGAAACAAACAAAAAAAATCCTCGCTGGCGCTTGGATTTATTTTGTTTGGTGTACCCGCCGAGACTCGAACTCGGAACAATGCCGTCGGAGGGCATCGTTTTATCCAATTAGACTACGGATACGTTTTAAAAAAATAATTCAAATTAAAGCTCGTATCATATATGAAGAATATATCCTTATATATAATACGATTTTTTAAATGCTTTTATAATGTTTTAAACGGTTTTTTTGTCTTCTTCCGTCGGTTGGGGTTGTATTAAGGTGGCTTTTATTTGTAAAACCTTTCTTATGGAAGATTTAGTAACTTCTATGGCAAGGTTTTTATATTCGAATTTAACGCCTGCGTGGGGGATATCGCCAAGTTTTTCGGTTATCCAACCGCTTACGGTTAACGCCTCGAAATTGTCTTCTTCGCCGGCTATTTCGAATTTTGCAAACAAATCTTCAAGGGGAGCGTTTCCGTCGATTAAATAGCTGTTTTCGCCCGCTTTTTTAAAGTAGTTGATAATTTCGTCGTGCTCGTCCCATATTTCGCCGACTAATTCTTCTAAAATGTCTTCCAAGGTTACAAGTCCTGCGGTTCCGCCGTATTCGTCTACGACTATCGCTATATGGACTTTATTTTTTTGCAGTTGTTTAAGTAGCACCGAAATTTTTTGGTGTTCGGTCGTAAAAAACGCAGGTTGAATTATAGGCGTTATATCTTTATTGCCTTTTAGGTAATGACTGAAAAAGTCTTTTTCGTGGATAGTGCCTATGATTTTGTCTATCGTTTGAACGTAAACGGGTATACGCGAATAACCTTCGGAATCGAAAAGTTTACGTATTTTTTCTACGTCGGTGTTTTTTTCTACGGCTACGACGTTTACTCTGGGAACCAAAATATCACCGACTTCCAAGTCGTCGAACTCTATAACCGAACGGATAAGCTTGGTTTCTTCTTCTTTTATCGTTCCGTCCTCTTCCGCTTCCTCTATGACGGTGATTATTTCTTGCTCGGTTATAATCTCGTCGTTTTTAACACGTAAAATTTTCTTAATGAGCCATTTCCAGCCCGAAAAGATTACGTTGACGGGATAAAGCAAGTAGTAAAACGCAAGCATAAAGGGGTAAAACGCCATTGCCATTTTTTCGGGGTTTACTTTTGCTAAAAATTTCGGCGTGATTTCGCCGAAAATCAATACCGCAACCGTCATAACTATCGTGGACACGACGGAAGAATTTACTTCGCCCGATAAAACTTTCGTAAAGAAAATCGTGGAAAGGGTTGCTGCGGTTAGGTTTACTATATTATTCCCGACGAGTACCGTGCTTATGAGGTTGTCGAATTTGTTTTCTACAAAATCCAAAACCTTCTCGGCTTTTTTATTTCCGGAAGAAGCGAGCGTGCGTAACTTTATTTTGTTTACGCAAGAAAAGGCAGTTTCCGTTAAAGAAAAGCAAGCCGATAGAAAAATTAAAACGATAAGAGCCACTAATAGTGGCACGGAGCCGTCAGGCATTTTTATTCTCCTTATTATTAAAGTATTTAATATAATATAATAAATAAGGAAAATAATCAAGTATTTTTTGTTTTTTTATTCGATTGATATTTTTCTTCGTCTATGGTATCATAATTTTATAAGTGCTTTTTGAGAGGAAAATATGCAAAAAACCGTTGTTATTGGAATGAGCGGGGGCGTAGACAGTTCGGTTGCCGCTCTTTTGTTAAAGGAACAGGGATACAAGGTAATAGGACTTTTTATGAATAATTGGGAGGAGCACGACGAAAACGGTTGTTGTACTTCCGAACAGGATTATAGCGACGTTAGGCGTGTTTGCGAAAAAATAGATATTCCTTATTACGCAGTAAACTTTTCTAAAGATTATATGGACAGAGTGTTTTCCTATTTTTTAAAAGAGTACTCTTTGGGAAGAACGCCCAACCCCGACGTTTTGTGTAATAGAGAGATAAAATTCGGTCCCTTTAAAAAATACGCTATGGAAATGGGCGCGGACTTTATCGCAACGGGGCATTATTGCGGAATAGGGCACGAAAACGGCATACATTATTTATTAAAGGCGAAAGACGTTAATAAAGACCAAACTTATTTTTTGAACCAGCTTTCGCAAGAACAGTTAAACAACGTATTGTTTCCGCTTGCCGACATGGATAAACCGAAAGTAAGGGAACTCGCTTTAAAATACGATTTATACACCGCCAAAAAAAAGGACAGCACGGGAATTTGCTTTATCGGGGAAAGAAACTTTAAAAACTTTTTAAAAAGCTATCTTCCCGCAAAACCGGGCAAGATTTTTTCTACCGACGGAAAGTATTTGGGTGAACACGACGGGCTTATGTATTATACCATAGGTCAACGAAAGGGGCTTAATATCGGCGGTCAAAAGGGCGACGGCGGAGGAAGATGGTTCGTTATTAAAAAAGATATGCAAAATAACGTTTTGTATTTGGCTCACGGCGACGAAGAGGCGCTTTATTCGAAAGGACTTATCTGTAACGAGTTTAATTGGATTCCTTTTAAGCCCGAAAAAGAAGAATTCGAGTGTACGGCAAAATTCCGTTATCGCCAAGAAGAACAAAAAGTTTTGGTTAAAATCGCCAATGACGGGGTAGAAATTTCTTTTAAAGAAAAACAGCGTGCCGTAACCGAAGGACAGTTCGCCGTGCTTTACGACGACGAAAAATGTTTGGGTGGCGGAGTAATAGAAAAGGTTTTGTTTTAAAATTGTGGTTTTTTTCTAAAAATCAACACAATATGTGGGCAAAAAAAAATTTTTAAAAAAAATGTCGAAAAAGTTTGAAAAAACAGTTGACAAAAAGTTCTAAAAGTAGTTTAATAAGCAGGCACTCTCAAAAAAGAGGGCGAACGAAAATGAAAAACAAGGAGTAGTTTTCGGAATAAAAAATTGCTGATTTTCTTTGAAATTTTTAAAATAAAAAAAATTTTAAAAAGTTTGAAAAAACAGTTGACAAGTTATTATCGCTTATGATAAAATGAGTAAGCTGTCAATTGAAAACAGCACGCCGAACGGTCGTTTGGCGATAACCGTAGATTAAAAATTGAATATTAAGAAATGACAAGATGAACAAAAACTTTGTTTATAATTTCTGTCAATTTTAAAAATTTGAGTATATAAAATATGTACCAAAAAACAGTCAGCAAAATAACGAAAAACGTTTGAGCAGTTGTGTCTTAAAAGACACGGCTTAAAGATATTAAACTTAAGAGTTTGATTCTGGCTCAGGATGAACGCTGGCGGCGTGCTTAACACATGCAAGTCGAACGAGTATAGCGATATACGAGTGGCGGACGGGTGAGTAACGCGTGAGCAACCTGCCTCTATCTGGGGAATACCTCAAAGAAATTTGAGCTAATACCGCATATTATTTTTTGAAGGCATCTTCTTAAAATGAAAGATTTATCGGATAGAGATGGGCTCGCGTCCCATTAGGTAGTTGGTGAGGTAACGGCCCACCAAGCCCGCGATGGGTAGCCGACCTGAGAGGGTGATCGGCCACATTGGAACTGAGATACGGTC
>CAZRMT010000039.1:0-11207 GCA_964601265.1 uncultured Christensenella sp. | reverse complement strand
CGCATTTTGCTTGTTTTATTTTTGTAAATGGAGTATAATGGTCTCGTTAAGGAGAAATTATGGACAAAACGCAAACGATAATCGATTCGATAAGAATTATTTCAGCCGAAGCAATAGAAAAAGCAAATTCGGGGCACCCCGGACTTCCGTTAGGCGTTGCGCCTTTAGGGTATGCGCTGTTTGCAGACAACTTGGTTTTTAATCCTAAAAACCCCGATTTTGACAATCGTGACAGATTTATTTTGTCGGCGGGACACGGCTCTATGCTACTGTATTCGTTATTACATATCTTCGGATACGAAATATCAATGGACGATATAAAGAATTTTAGACAGTTAAATTCTTTAACACCCGGTCATCCCGAGTACGGAGTTACCCCAGGCGTTGAAATAAGCACGGGACCTTTGGGACAGGGAATTGCAAACGGGGTAGGTATGGCTGTTGCCGAAACTATTCTTGCAAACAAGTTCAATAAAGTTGGATTTCCTATCGTAGACCACTACACCTACGTTCTTTGCGGGGACGGTTGTATGATGGAGGGAATCGAGTCGGAGTGCGCTTCCTTTGCGGGAACCAATAAATTAGGAAAACTCATCGTTTTCTACGATTCAAATAAAATAACCATCGAGGGCGATACGGACGCTACCTTTACCGAGGACGTAGGACTTCGCCACGAGGCTCAAGGTTGGCAAGTTATAAAAGTCGACGACGTTAACGATATTAACGCTATTAATAGAGCAATTCAAAAGGCGAAAGCGGAAAAAGAAAAGCCGTCGCTTATAATAGTTAAGAGTATAATCGGTTACGGCAGTCCCAAGCAAAACAGCGCCGACGTACACGGTGCGCCGTTGGGGGCTTCCGCATTAGAAAAATTAAAAGAAAACTTAAATTGGACTTTACCGCCTTTCGAACTTCCCGAAGAAGTTAAGTCGGTAGCCAAAAATTATATAAGAAAGGGCGCAAAAGCGGAAAACGATTGGAACGTTATGTTTAATACGTATTCTAACGAATTCCCCGAGCTTGCCAAGGAATACCTCGACTGGAAAAAGGGTTACGTTCCGTCGGACGAACTTTTTGAAGAACTTTATTCTTCTATCAAAGCCGACGCAACTCGCGGTTCTAGTTCCACGGTACTCAATAAGCTTGCCGAGTATATTCCCAACCTTATCGGCGGAAGCGCGGATTTAGGTCCTTCCAATAAAACGATTATCAAGTCAAGCGGATATTATTCCCCCGAAAACAGAAGCGGAAGAAACTTCCATTTCGGAATAAGGGAACAAGCAATGGGCGCCATACTCAACGGAATTAACGCCCACGGATTTTTAAGAGCGTACGGTTCTACTTTCTTCTCGTTCGTAGACTATATGAAAAGTTCGGTCAGAATGTCCGCGCTTATGAATTTAGACACTCTGTATATCTTTACTCACGATTCTATCGGAGTAGGAGAAGACGGACCCACTCATCAACCTATAGAGCAACTTGTGTCGCTTAGAACGGTTCCTTCTTTAAAGGTTTTCCGTCCGTGCGATTCTAGGGAAACTGTTGCTGGTTGGAAAGTCGCCACTCAACAAAAAGGAAGTATGTGTTTGATACTTTCAAGACAAAATCTTCCTATGATAGAGGGCAGTTGCGACAATGCGACCAAGGGCGGATATATAATTAAGGACTGCGAAGGCTCGCCCGAGGTAATATTGATTGCTTGCGGTAGCGAAGTAAACGTTGCTGTGTCCGCTAGCGAGTTGTTAGAAGCAAAAGGCGTTAAAGCAAGGGTTGTGTCTATGCCGTGTTCGTCGCTGTTCGACAGTCAAAGCGAAGAATATCGCGAATCCGTTTTGCCTAAAAACGTTAGAGCGAGAGTGTGCGTAGAAGCGGGCTCGTCGTTTAGTTGGTATAAGTACGCAGGACTTGACGGAAAAATCGTTTCTATCGATACTTTCGGAAAATCCGCTCCTGCGGGAGTGCTTTTCGACTTGTTCGGATTTACCGCCGAAAACGTTGCCAAGCAAGCGCTAGAATTGATTTAACAATAGATTTCGACGGCTTTTTAAGCGAAAAAGCCGTCGGATTATAAAATTTACAAACATTTTTTAAGATTTTTTAAGTAAATATAAAATAATGCTTGCAAAATTTAAATAAAAATGCTAAAATACAAAAGCAATCGGGGTATAGCGCAGTTGGTAGCGCGCTTGTCTGGGGGGCAAGAAGTCGTGAGTTCAAGTCTCGCTACTCCGACCACGTATAGTCGCACCTTTCGGGGTGCGACTTTTTTTATGCTCTTTTCGTAGTTTTTACATTTTAGAAATGCAAATTTTTTTGTTATTTTTATAATTTTTTTTAAAAAATATTGAACGATTTCTCGGTTTATGATAATATAAATAAAAAGTAATAAGGTTTCATATTCGTAATATTTTGCGGAAATAGACCAAAGGAGAAGAAGATGAAAAAAATTATTGCAAAAATAGTAACGTTTATGCTTGTTTTTACGCTTTCTCTAACGGCTTTAGTCGGTTGCGGAGACGAAAGGGAAAAGTATAGCGATACGTACACGGGTGAGGTTTCCACCCAAGAGTATAACACTATGGACGACGCGGTAGACGCTTTTATCGTAGACGAATATACGGGCGATACGTCTTCGGAAGTTAAAAATACTCAATACAATGCGATCGTATTAACCGTAGAAGAAGTGGAAAAGCTAGGACTGTCCGAAGAGCAGTTAACGGGCGTTGAAAACGTTTATTCTTGCGAGCTTACTTTTAGCGAGGGCGACAACGTTCGTAGCGTTAAGCTTTATTTGTTAAGTATGGATAACGGTAGTGTAAAATACTATTCCGAGTTGCCCGAAAAAGGTAAAATGATTACCAAGTCCTATTACGATTCCGTTATGAATAACTCCGCTATGGTAGAGAGTGAGATTAGCGGAACTATGAATATGAAAACCAAGTATAATATGGACGGAATGAAGGGGTCCGCAACGACCAAAATGACAATGAAATTGGTAAATACTGAAACCGCTTGTTACGCAAAAGTTAAAACGACGACTGCGGGAGAAAGTATGACGGTTGAAGAATATATCGTCGCTACCGACGGAGGAATAAGACTGTTTGTGTCGGAAGGTAGTGTGTTCGAGGATTGGTCGGACGATATAGAAGATATGCTCGGCGTCGACCCGTCAACCGTAAGTAACTTATACGAATTAAATACGACTAGCGGAATGGAATACGACCACACGTATTTTGAAAAGACCGATTACGGATTCTGTTTAACGGGCGAAAAAATGCAAGAGGCTATGAATTTGGTGCTTGCGGATATGGATTTAGATGCTTTAGGTGCGGGCGTAACCTTTGACGTAAGCGGTTTAACTTTAAAATGTTACGTTAAGGACGGAAAGCTTTCAAAATTAGTGCTTAACGGAGACTTTAAAATGGATATGGATATGTCGTCGTACGGTTACGACGGAGTAATTTGCAAATATACTTTCTCGTACGATTACACTTTAAACTATACCTACGGTCCTCAAACGGTTAAACTTCCTCAACAAGTACAAAACCTTTTAAACGCTTAATCTTTAATAAAAATATCAGTAAAATAATATCGACGCAAGTTTCCTTGCGCCGATATTATTTATACAAAAGAGAAAAATGAAAAAGTGTAGTTTAGTCTATTGCGATAGTTGTGGAAACGGGTTTTCTTTCTTCTTCCTTGGGAAGAGTAATCGTTAAAACGCCGTTTTCGTATTTCGCCTTGATGGAAGACTTATCTATATCGCCTATATAATAGCTTCTCGAACAGCTAACCGTTCTTTCACGTCTTATATACTTGCCTTCCGTTTCGTCTTGTTCTTTTTTTGCCGATACGGTAATGTAACCGTCGTTAAAATTGAGCGACACGTTTTCCTTTTTAAAACCGGGTAAATCGATGGAAATCTCAAAATCCTTTTCCGTTTCTTTTATATCCGTTTTCATAATGGTTCCGTCTATATGTGACGGAGTGAACAAACTGTCGAATGCGTCTTCAAAAAATCCGTTTTTTCTTAAAAAATTTTTCATAACAAATACCCCTTTTATTTTATTCGTTAAATTTTAAAAGTTAGCAAATATATTATATTAATTGCTAGCACTCTCAACCTTTAACTGCTAATATTATACCACTAAAAAAAAGTTTGTCAACGTTTTTTCGTAAAATTTTTTATTTTTTTTTGATTTTTTCATATCACTTGTTTTTAACGGTAAAATATGTTATATTTATTCTGGTAAAAGTCAGTTTAAATATAATGGAGAAGGATATAATGAGAAAAACTAAAATTGTATGTACGATAGGACCGTCCAGTCAGGACGAAAAGGTGTTTGAACAGCTTTGTTTAGCGGGATTAAACGTTGCCCGTTTAAACTTTTCTCACGGCACGCACGAAGAACATCAAAAAAAGATAGATATGATAAAAAGGGTGAGAGATAAACTCAAAAAACCTATCGCTATAATGTTAGACACAAAAGGTCCCGAATTTCGTTTAGGGCTTTTTGAAAACGGTAGCGTCGAAAAAAAAGAGGGTGATAAATTCATTTTTACCACGGAAAAAATTATCGGCGACGAGCAAAGGGTGTCGGTAAGTTACGAAAATCTTGCAAAAGAGCTTACCGAGGGCGATATAATACTCGTAAACAACGGTCTTTCAAAATTCAGAGTAACCAAGATAAACGGAAACGATATAGAAACGGTTACGGAAGTGGGCGGAGTTATTTCTAACAGAAAGAGTTTAGCTTTCCCCGATAAAATGTTAAAACAAGTTTATTTAAGCGAACAAGACAAGTCGGATATTTTATTCGGAATAAAAAACGGAGTAGATTTTATCGCTTGTTCGTTCGTGTCTTGCAAGCAAGATTTATTAGACGTTAAAGAGTTTATAAACGCGAACGGCGGAGCGGATATAGAGATAATAGCCAAAATAGAAAACAGTTTCGGCGTGGACAATATAGAAGATATTTGCTCGGAGTGTAGCGGTATTATGATAGGCAGGGGAGATATGGGCGTAGAAATTGCCTTTGAAAAACTTCCAGCCATACAAAAACTGATAATTACAAAATGCAGACTGCTCGGTAAAAGGGTTATAACCGCAACGGAAATGTTGGAGTCTATGATAACCAACGCCCGCCCGACGAGAGCGGAGATTTCGGATGTAGCGAACGCCGTATACGACGGAACCAGCGCGGTTATGCTTTCGGGTGAAACGGCAATGGGTAAATATCCCGTTTTAACCGTGCAGACAATGAGCAAAATTTGCGAAGAAACGGAAAGAAACATTCACTACAACAAGCGTTTTAAGGCGTATCAATTCACAATAAAAAACACTTTGGACGCAATATCGCACGCAACGTGTCAAATGGCGATAGACATAAACGCAAAGGCGGTAGTCGTGTGTTCGCTTTCGGGTACCACTGCGAGAATGGTTTCCCGTTTCCGTTCGCCCACGGATATAATCGGCGTTACGGTAGACGAAAAGGTGTGGAGAAGGCTTGCCCTTTCTTGGGGCGTTACGCCCGTTTTAACGGAAGAATATCCGTCGGTAGAAGTTTTGTTCTATCACGCCAAGGAGCTTGCTAAAAATCATTTTAATTTAAAGAAAGGCGATTTGTTCGTAATTACGGGCGGACAAATGCACCAATCGGGGAACACTAATTTAATAAAAATAGAAACGGTTTAACGGAGAGAAATATGACCGATTTAATCGACGAAATAATAAATGCGGAGCAATCCGCCAAAGAGATAATATCAAAAGCCAAAGCGGAGGCGGAGGCCTTGTCGGAGGAAAATCTCCGCAAGTGTGAAGCCGTTGTAAAAGAATCGGTGGAAAACGCCCGTCAAGACAAAAAAGACAGTTTGGCTATGGCTTATCAAAAAGCGGAAGAAGACGCTTCTAACTTTTTAAGCGAACAAAAAAAGCGTTTAGATTATTTAAAAGAAAAGTGTCAAAAAAAAGAAAAAGATTTAGCGGACGAAATCGTAGGGAGGATTAAAAATTGGCAATAGCCGAAATGAAAAAGCTCGAGCTTGTCGGAATGACTTCGGAAAAAGACGAGATTTTAAATCTTTTACAAAAAACGGGAGCCGTTGAAATAGTAGACAAAACCGAAAACGAAAAAAAGGAAACTTTTTTTGAAAGGGGAAATCTTGACGAAGTCGAAAAGGTAATAGGCATATTGCAAGCTTATTCCAAAAGCGATTATTTGTCGGTCGGCTACAACGAGTTTATGTCTTATTCTCAAAAAGAAAGTTTTCTTTTAAAAGTCGTACAGGAAGTTATAGAGCTTGACGAGAATATAAAAAAGAATAAAGTTTTACTTGAAAAAACTTGCGAAAAAGAAGAAGAAATGACCGTTTACGGTAATATAGACAGAGATTTTTCTGCTTTTACGCTTAAAAAGTTCAAAACTTTTTTCGGTAGCGTTAAAAAGGAGCGTGCAGAAAACTTTAAAATCGTTTTTGCGGGGATAACGCAAGCCGACTACTTTTTATACGACGCAACGACCGGTGAGCAACCCGTATTCGTTCTTTGCGGTAAAGATGAAGAAAGGCAGGTTGAAGAAATTTTAACCGCAAACGCCTTTAAAAGTTGTCCGTTTGTTCAGGGCAACGGTAAAAACGGGTTAAGAGAAATACAAGCGGAAAAAGAAAAGATAAAATCCGATATAGCTAGGGACGAAGAACTTTTAAAAGAGCTTTCCAAGCGAACCGACGAGCTAAAAGTTTTTTACGATTATCTTTTATTCGTTCAAGAAAAAAACGAGTCGAGCGAAAAAATGAGCTATACGGAATCGACTTTTTCTTTTAAAGCGTTCGTTCCTACCGAAAAAGCGGAAAGTGTGGAAAGCGTTTTGGGCGAAAAGAAAAATTTGTATTACGAATTTTCTACGCCGTCGGAGGACGACCAAGTCCCCGTTTTAATGAAAAACAACAAGGTTATTAAAAACTTTGAAAGCGTTACGAATTTGTATTCACCGCCCTCGTATAGAGAGTTCGACCCGAACACTATAATGTCTATATTCTTTTCGTTGTTTTTAGGATATATCACTGCGGATTTTGCATACGGAGTGCTTATGATAATAATCGCTTTCGTGGTGCATTATAAAAACGGCAAAAGAGATAACGGAATTACAAGACTGTTTTGGGTAATAGGTTACGGCGGAATATTTGCAATGCTATGGGGAATACTTTTTAATTCCTATTTCGGACTAGCGTTACCTTTTTATAAAGCCGTTATGCCCGACCCGAGATACGCTTACTGGGCTTTTCTTGGTATAAGAGTTCCCGCAAACCTCGTTATATCTATGTTGTTGGGCGTGCTTCATTTAACCGTCGGCTATATCTGTAAAGCCGTGCAGGAGTGGAGAAGGGGCAACTTTTTCGACGGACTGATAGACGGAATAGTTTGGGGCTTTTTTATGATAGGGCTCGGTATGCTTATCGTTGCGAAAACGGATAAATTCGGTATGGATAAACTGACTATGCCTAGCGTTTACGTTTTGGTTATTTCGCTTGGCGTTGCCGTTTTGTTTGCGGGAAGAAAAGAAAAATTTTTCGGAAAGTTTACGAAAGGGTTTAGCGCAATATACGGAGTGATAAACTTCTTGTCGGATATTTTGAGTTACGCAAGACTTTACGGAATGATGCTTTCGGGCGTGATATTAGGCGGACTTGTAAGCGATTATTGCGTAGATTTCATTCATTACTTTACTTTGTCGTACAATTTCGTTTGGATAATCGGCGCGGTATGTCTGTTCGTTATCGGACACGCCTTTAACCTTGCAATGGGATTGCTCGGCGCATACATTCACGATTCTCGCTTACAGTACGTAGAATTCTTTTCCAG
Source organism: uncultured Christensenella sp. (assembly GCA_964601265.1). Taxonomy (GTDB): domain Bacteria; phylum Bacillota; class Clostridia; order Christensenellales; family Borkfalkiaceae; genus UBA4675. Next base: position 3,346 of record CAZRMT010000039.1, on the reverse strand, counting down.
ATTTTTCGAGGGAGAGGGAGAATTGTTTAAACCTTTGGGTTACAACAGAGTTTATTCTGTTCAAATAAAATAAAAAAATTTCGGAGGAAATAAAAAATGGGAAACATAATCGGTGTTATAGGACTTGGGCTTTGCGTTATAATGTGCGGATTCGGTTCTTGTATAGGGTTGCTTAAAACGGGTACGGCCGCTTCGGGCGTGTTAAGCGAAAAACCGAAACTATTCGGTAAAGTCATGCTTTTAGTGCTTCTTCCCGCAACGCAAGGAATTTACGGATTCGTATTAGGCGTAATCGGTTCGGGTTCTATCGGAGCGTTAACCGTTGCCGAGGGTTGGAAGTTATTCGCTTCTTGCTTGCCTTTAACCATAGTCGGTTTTATTTCGGCTATATTCCAAGGCAAAAGCGCGGTAAGCTGTATTTATACGGTTGCAAAAGAAGATTCCTTGTCGGGTAAATTATTGCTTTTCCCCGCAATGATAGAGTTCTACGCAATTTTGGCGCTCGTTATTTCTATAATGATAATCTAATATGAGCAAGCAGGATATAATAAACAAAATTCTTTTCGACGCTAAAATAGAAGCGGAAGAAATAATAAAGTCCGCTCGTGAAAGAGCCGAACAAAACCTTGCCGAGGCTCGTGAAAAAGCCGAAAAGCATTTTTCGGAAGAAAAGGCAAAAACTTTGGCTTTGTGTAATGAAATTTCGGAAAAAAGACAAGCTCAAACAAGGCTGGACGCTAACAAGATAGCGCTTAAAGCCAAGCGTGAAATTCTCGACGACGTGTACAAGCTTGCGGGCGAAATCATTATGAAGAGTTCGGATAAAGAACTTTACGGGTTTTTTAGTCGCTTAATAAATCAAAACGCTAGAAACGGCGACGAAGTGTTAATCGGGAAAAACTTATCGTTTTGTAAAAAGGTAAAGGACGAGAAATTCTTTAAAGAAAAAAATCTCGTTTTATCCGAAAGGTTGCCCGAAAATCCCGACGAAATAATTTTATCGGGGAAGAAAACGGACACGGCGTTATCTATTAAAGCGTTGCTTGACGAGGACAAAAACGAGCATTTGGGCGATATTGCGTTGAAATTATTCGAGGGAAGCGATGAACGGTAGCGATTACGTAAACGGCGTTATCGCCGTAAGAGAAACTACTTTACTGTCGGATAAACTCGACGCAATGGCAACGCTTTCCGCAAAAGAAATTTTTAAGCAATTAAGCGATTTGCCTTACGGACAGGGTAACGAAGCTAACGGCGAAGAAGACTATAAAAAGCTTATCGCCTTTAACGAGCGTCAACTTTTGTCATTTATAACGGAGTTCGCTCCGAGCGAAAGCGAAAAAGCGTTTTTCTTGTTAAAATACGATTACGAAAACCTAAAAGCTATCGTTAAAAGCGATATAGGCGGACTTAACGAGAATTTGTTATTCGGGCAAGAGGGGCTTTACGAGGTTGCTTTTTTAAAAGAAAACTATCTCGGAGGTTCTCTTCCTACCCATATGCAAAAATGCGTTAACGAAATTAAAACCGAGCCAAATCCCGACGGGGCGTTTATAGGCGAAGTTTTTTTAAGGTACTATTATATCGACCTTTTGTCTAGGGTAAAGAAAAAGCTTTTAAGGGACTTAATAAAAAAGGAAGCCGACACGCATAACGTGCTTAAAGTTTTAAGGACGAAAAATTTTGCGGAAAGCTCTCAAAAACTATTAAAAGGCAGTTTACCGAAAGAGAGTTTTCTGTCGTTTGCCGACGAAGAAAAAAATTTATCCGAGAGAATAAATGGGTTAGGTTCGTTAAAGAATTTAGGCAAAATAGCGATAGAAAAAGGGTTAGTACAAGCCGAAAAGCAAGCTGAAGAGGAAAGATTAAAGATTTTTTCGGATAGAAAATACACTTTGTCGGGCTGTGAGCCGTTCGTGTGGTACGTTTTACGGCGTATAAACGAAAACAAAAACGTCAGCATTTTATTTTCGGGCAAACTTGCGGGCTTAAACGAGGAACAGATTAGGCAAAGATTTAGAAGGGTGTAAAATGGACGGAAAAATAGCGATAGTCGGCGACGGCGACAGCATAACCGTTTTTAAGGCGGTCGGCGTAGACGCATACAAGGTTGACGACGGAAAATCGTGTGAAAAACAATTAAAGAAAATAGCTAACGATTATTCCGTTATTTTCGTTACCGAGCAGTTTGCAAAAGATATTGCGGATTTATTAAAGGTGTTTGACGAAAACCCTTATCCCGTGGTGTTGGTTATTCCGTCTAAAAACGGAAAAACGGGCTACGGCACGGAAGTTTTGAAAAAGGCAATGGATAAGGCGTTAGGCGTAGATATTTTATTTAATAATTGATTGAGGAGAATATAATGGCAGGAAAAACCGTAAAAGTGTCAGGTCCGCTTATTATTGCGGAAAATATGGGCGACGCTAAAATGTTCGACGTCGTAAGGGTATCGGACAAGGGTTTAATTGGCGAAATTATAGAGTTAAGAGGAGATAAAGCTTCCATTCAGGTTTACGAAGAAACTGCGGGGCTTGGTGCGGGCGAGCCCGTTTATTCCACGGGCGAACAACTTTCCGTCGAGCTTGCTCCGGGGCTTTTAACGGGGATATTCGACGGAATTCAGCGTCCGCTTGAAACGCTTTATTATAAATACGGTAGCAGAATTTCCCGCGGGGTAAACGTAACTAATCTTAATCACGAAAAAAAGTGGCAGTTTACGCCGACGGTAAAAGTCGGGGATAAAGTCGTTGCGGGCGACGTTTTGGGTACCGTACAAGAAACGGAAATCGTCTTGCATAAAATTATGGTTCCAAACGGAGTTGGCGGAACGGTAGAAAAGATTTTTGAGGGCGAGTTCAATATAGAAGAAACGGTTGCTGTTATTTTCGACGGTAAAAATTACGTAAACGTAACAATGCTAACCAAGTGGCCTGTCAGAACGGGCAGACCTTATAAAGAAAAGCTTACGCCTAATAAGCCTATGATTACGGGGCAAAGGGTAATAGATACGCTGTTCCCCATTGCGCGAGGCGGAGTTGCCGCCGTCCCCGGTCCTTTCGGAAGCGGTAAAACCGTCGTTCAGCACCAGCTTGCAAAATGGGCGGACGCAGATATTATAGTATATATCGGTTGCGGAGAGCGTGGAAACGAAATGACCGACGTTTTAAACGAATTCCCCGAACTAAAAGACCCCAAAACGGGCGAGCCGTTAATGAAAAGGACGGTGCTTATAGCAAATACTTCCGATATGCCCGTTGCGGCGAGAGAAGCTTCTATTTACACGGGAATTACCATAGCCGAGTATTATAGGGATATGGGTTACAACGTTGCCGTAATGGCTGATTC
>CAZRMT010000038.1:9615-11504 GCA_964601265.1 uncultured Christensenella sp. | reverse complement strand
ACTTTCTAAAAAGGTCTCTGTAAGCTTTTCCCGCTTCACGGTCACGTTTTGCGTCGCAAATACGAAAATCGCCTTTTTTGATTTTTGCAAGTACTGCTATATCTTCGCCCGTAAAGGGATTGAAAAAATCAACTAAAATATAGCCGTTTTCTTCAATTAGATTGTCAATCACGATGCCGATATACCCTTTTTTTAGCCCTTGATTAGAATAATTATCGTTAAGCAAAATTATTTCGTCCATTGGTTCTACCAATAAATCGTTAATTATTTTGTCCATAAACTCACTCCTTAAACCCCGAAAACGGGGTACTCATTTTTATTTCGCCTTTTGGCAATAAACTCCAACCTGTTTTTATCTGCAATTTCTTTTGATTTTTCGTTTTTAATTCGATAACTATCTCTATTCTCGGATAAACCGTACCAATACCCTTATATTCATACTCTCCGTTACAATATTTTTCAATTGCCTGAGAGAGGAAAAGCTCTTTAAGATACTCACTGTCTTCTACGGTATATCCCCATTTTTCAAACAAGACTTTTTTGCCATTATTATCATTTTCATTAAAAACGTACTCTGTAAATTTACGAATATCGGCATACGATTTTGCCGTAATGTTAGGAATCGGTTTTGCTATTTTTTTTAATTTACATCTACAATTAATATGCTGTGGATAATCGGGCATTTGTTTTACAATAAAGTGACAACCGTCTAACTTATCACAATCGTCTAAAAAATCGTTTTTTTGTGCAATCCATTCAATCCAGTCGTTTTTCTTTAGCGAAATAAAAAAGCTTAGTAATTTTTCTGCAATTTTATTTAATATCTTCATTATCTTTTCCCTTTTGTATTATAACATATTTTTTTAGTTTGTTCTAGACAAGCTTTGAAAAAATTAGCGAGAATTAAAAAATTACGATTAAGACTTTTTGCTTAAAAGCGTGTTTTTGAGGTGTTTTCGCTCGGCTTCGGTCGTGACGCTTTTTATGTATAGGTCGTTTTCTAACGCGTTTTTTATTTCGTCCTCGGATAAACCTTTTAAGTATTCGCCGACGTATTCCACTACTTTTGAAGAATATTCCTCCGCTTTTTCTTTGTCGGTTATGCTGTCGCCGTATTTACTCCCCACCAGATTTTTTAGCTTTGCGTACTCTTCGGCTAAATCGTTTTCGTAACGGTTTTGCGTGTAATAATTTTCCTTGTCCGCTTGCTCTTTTGCTCCGGCTATCCTTTCTTCCGCAAGGGCGACGGCGCTATCTTTTAAATCGGTTAAAGCTTTTAATTTTTCTGCTTTGGCACTGTCTATTTCTTCCTCTTTTAATTTCGCAATCGACGAACGGGCAATGCCGTTTTCCATAAAACCGTCTTTTAGCCCCGTCTTGCTTTTTTCGCTTTTTTCCTCTTCTGAACTGCTCTTTTCGGCGTAATCGGCTTCCGCTTTCGCTTTTTTTTCGGAATACTTGTCCAACTTTTCGTCGAGCTTGTTTTGCGTGGATGTTTTCTCCTTTTCGTAGTCCTCGGCAAGAATTCTTTCGGCAATGTTTTTTATATCGCCGTCGGAAAACCTTTTTAAATCCGCCCTCGAACCGTTTTTATCTACTGTTTCCGTTAAATAATCGTTTTTGGCTTGCTCTATTTGGTTTTTCATTTCTTCGTAACCGCTTGTTTTGTTTTCCTTTTTAGCTTTTGCGTTGCTAAAAACGTTTTTTACTTTTTCTATAATTTTTTTAAACATTTTTTCTCCTTTTTTCGACCTTTTTCGTCGTGTTTTTGTTTTTTTCGTCCTTTTTCGACTTGATTATTTTTTTTGCGACCGTTTTATACACCGTTCGACTTTTTGCATTGTTTTTAGTAATATTTAGTTGTTTTTCGCACCTTTTCGACACTTTTC
>CAZRMT010000038.1:0-9515 GCA_964601265.1 uncultured Christensenella sp. | reverse complement strand
GAATTTTCCGTTTTTAAAAATTAGCTTTTTACCGTCGTAAAGGGATACGTATCTTCCGCCGTGGGATAAAACGCTCCGCTTAAAACTTTCGTCGTACGATACGAAATTGCCCTTTTCTTCGCATAAAAGATTTCCGCTTTCGTCAAAACCGTAACCGCTACCGTTCGTCAATAAATAATCTTTCATTTGCTTTCCCTCGGAATACTGAAATTAAGTCTTACGTTTCCTTGTAAATCTCTATACACTATTTTTTCACCGCGAACGGCGTAAATTTTGTCCGTTTTTATCGTGGTTTTATATTCCTTGAACTCGTCGTTTTCTTGCTCGTAAAGATACAAAACGCCCTTTTTAACGATATATAGCGTTATTTTTGGGCTACAATCGCATAAAAAGTCTTCGCCCGAAAACTCGCCGACTTTAACGAAAGCTCCGTCGGAATATTTTTGTAAAGACACCACGTTATCCTTTAAAAAAGCAAAATACAACCCCTCTCCGCCACAAATATCCGCCTTTTGCCCCGTTCCGCTTAAAACAAGCGAAAAACTCTCGTCTGCGTACTTATATAGCTCAAACTCGTTGTCACGCTCGCATAAAATATAGCTTGCGCCGTTAAAGCTTACGCCCTTGCTTTTTACCTTGCTTATTTCCGTAACGTCGCCCGAGATTACTACTTTTACCATACTGCCCTCTTTTTCGTCTACCTTGCCTTTTAGAAGGTATTCGCCTTTATCCAAATAAAAGTATTCGCCCGCAAGCGCTAGAACGCCGTTTAAATAAAGCTCGACTTCTTTCTCCGTTTCTATCTTGATTTTTCCGCCGTCGCAATAAAAACGCAATTCAATATAATTCCCGTCGTCGGAAAATTTTACGCTTTCGTAAAAGGCGGTGCTTTTGTATTTTTTTATCTCTTTTTCGTTGTCTTTCAGTCGCCCGTATAAAAGGTGCAACCTCTCTTTTAATGCCTGCATTTTCTCTCCTAATCGTAATAAGAAAAGGTTATCACGGGTTTATGTATTTTACAGCCCGCCGTTTCGCTTATAAACGAAAAAGCAAACTCTTTCCCCTTTATGCGAACGTTAGCCCCCGCAAGCGTATCCTTTCCCTTTAATTTTATTTTTTCTTTTTTGTTTTCGCTTTCGATTAAAACCGTAATTTCTCCCGACACGACCACCTCTATTCGCATTATATATTTATCTACGGAAGGCAAGTCGAAATCGGTTAAAGGCGTTTTCCATAACTTTTTTAACGCCGTACCCGTAACGACGCATTTGTCCGACAAACCGTAAAGATAATCGCCGTTTTTTACGGCAACGACTACGGAAGAAAAGCTTTCGCCTTTGACGGACAACAAGTCCGTTGCGTTTAGCCCTTTTGCAATATAGGTTTTGTTTTCTGCAACCGAATACACTACGGTTACCTCTTCCTCTAACCCCGCCAGCTTCATTTTGCAATTAACGAACAAACTTCCGTCGTGGTAAACGCCCTTTGCTCGGCTGTTGTCGACTTCTTTTAAAAAGGCGTCGTAACGAGATAAAATTTTGTTTACGCCCGATGAGGTGAGTTTATAAAAACCCTCCTTTGCAAGAAAAACTATTCCGTCGTCGCAAGGGGTTACGGAACCCGAATAAATTTTCCCCGTAGACGTGAACAAATGCTCTACCGAAAAATTGCTTTGGTCGTAAAAGGCGGTAAGACGGGATATGCCGAAACTCCTAAACAAGTATAAATAGCCCATAGAACTTACTACCCTTTGCAACGCGCCTCTTTCGTCTTGAAAGTCGATATATCCGCCCTCTTTTAAGGAATAAGAAAAGTTAAAGGGGTTAAAGTCTTGCGAGTAATAAAGCGTGGTACCCTCGCCCTCGGACAAAACGAACAGCCTTTCGTTGTGGATACACATATCCTTTATTTCGGGCGCGCCCTCTATTTTTTCTATTCTTTCGCCGTCGTACGAGTAAAGCTCGCCGTTACTATTTAATAGCAAAATATCTTTGTCGTCGTACTTGTATTTTATACCATTCGGCAACGAGGAAAATTTGAAATCTATTTTTTTAGGCTCCGCTTCTCCGAAAGGATAGGTATAGGTTTCTCCGCTCCTACAAAAAATAAGTATTTCGTCTTTGTACTTTTCTTCCTCCTTGTCGTATCGCTTGAAGTAGCACAGCTTTTCGGCGCGCTCGCTAGAGGGAAGCTTGCAAACGAAGTTGTCGGGGAAAGTCATAATTTTTAAGCCTAACCCGTCTTTAAGCGTTCCGTCCGAACAGTCGAAGTTGTACGATACGCTTGCGTACGAGGACGGCAAAAGCCTTTCGTTGACTTCGCCCGACATTCCTTTAAAGTCGGTTATTACCTTGCGTTTTGTTTTCATTAGACGAATCTCCTTTCCGCAATATAACCGCTCGGCGGAATAACCGTAGCTAAAACGCTTTCGAACTTGCTACGCCATAGCTTTGCCTCGTCAAACCTGTTTTCACGCAAGCAAAACTCGGAAGCCGTTCCGTATAAAAGCAATCTTTCGTCGTTGAAATTATCGAGAATTTCGCTTGACAAACACGCCTCGGGCGGAACGTAAAGATATTTTACGGTTACCTCGTCCACACCGTCGACTTTTAGGGATTCGGGAAGATACTGGCAAACGATTTTTTTGCCGTGAGATATGACTTTTAATATTTTATAGGGTCTGTATTTAAAGTCGCTTAAACTTATTTCGCCCTTTTCTACTTTAAAAGTCTGCTCTTTAGTAAGCTTTATTTTGCCCGTGGCAAGCTCGTATAACACGCAATTTAGAGAAGATATAAGCGTTTCCGTTTCCCTTTCGGAACGACTGACGTTTTCGCTTACGCCCTTTTCCAAATACTCTTCGAGCCCGTATATATCTAGTATGCGAGCGACTTTTTTTATAATGTTTTCTACTCTCATTTTTTCTCCTTTTAACGGCTTATAGCCTTACTTTTGCGATTTTCGAGCGAGAGGATAAAAGATTTTTTTTGTTACACACGATATAACCGCAAAAATAAGGTTTTGCCGTTTAGTTTAAAACTTTTTAAAACGCTTTATATAAATTACGCCTCCGTAATGCCCGTAAGCATTGCTTGTCCGCAAGGCTTTGAGCAAATTAAGTCCGCATATTTTACAAGCGTCGCGCTGTACGAGGGCTTGTTGACGTTTTGTTTTAAGATTTTTCCGTCTTCTCCCTCTAACCATTGCCAGTCGCAAAGTTGGTGCAAAGTAAAGTCCTCGGTTGAAAGCAAATACATAGTTCCCTCGGGACAAAATCTGTCGGACACGATGGGAATTCCGTTGTAGGATATAGTTTTATATCCCCCTTTCAATTCCATAACCTCGGTGTTTCTCTTGTACGCAGAAAGGTGATTTTGGAAGGCTCTTTTAACCCCCGAAGAACATAACATCATATCCACCTTGCTACCCGCGTTTTCTTCCAAATAGTCGATAGCCGTTTGAATAACCGTTTCGCTGATTTCGCCGACGTCCGCTTTCATATAAGGCACGAGCCATTTGTGCGTCGCTCTGTCAAGTCCGTAAAGACTGCCTTTATCCGAGAAAATCGCTTTTAATCCCGTGATTTCTTGATTGAACGAGCCTTGTACGGTCAAAATACTGTTTTCGACGAGTTCCGAAGAAGTCAACGCGTTTCCGCTGACGGTTATCTTTTTGCCCGCTCTGTCGACGGATAGAATTCTTCTTGCGTTAGCGCCTTCTATCATAGTTCCGTCAGCCGTGCGGAAGTCGACGACCATACCTTCGATAAGGTTTTTCACGCCGTCTACCTCGATTACTCCCTCCGACACGCTTTTGACTTTGCAAAGTTCCCCTTTGCCGTCGCCGAACAACATTCTTCCGAAGTTAAAGGAAGAAGCCTTTAAAAGTCCTTCCATTTCGGCGTTTAAAAGGTTGACGAAAGCCCCCGCGTTGTTTTCGCTAGCTCTTATCGCCTTGTCGGAAATTTCTATCTTTCCGTAAAGGTTTTTGAGCGACAACACGAACTGTTCGTAATTGTTGCCCGACGCCGAGGGCAAGTCGCCGTCTTCCGTTCCCGCGCCTATTCCGCCGTTAATTCCGTATTGGGCGAGTTTTCTTATTTCTTTGCCCCAAACGTCGTTTTCGGTCTGCTTGATTTTTGCTAAAAAGGGGTTGATTTCCGTGTTAAGTTGTTCGGTTACGACTCCTAAATACAAGGTCTTTAACGCCTTGTCTGCGCTTGATAAAGTTACCATAATTTTTTAATCTCCTTTTAATAATTTTTCCGCTAAAATTCCCGCTTGTTTTATATTTACGGGTTTATTGGGCGGTGTTCTCACCGATTGCCCGCCCGAAAAAAGTATCGCGCTCGTATTGTCGGCACTGCTTTTTTGAAGGTTCTCTTCTTGTTTTTCTTCTCTTGCAAGGACGGTAGGCTCTTCTCCTTTCTCGTGTTCGACGTATTTGCTTTTTAAGAGTTTTTCTCCGCTTACGTGATTAAAAATTTTTTTGAAAATTCCCATTTCACAACTCCTTTGCAAGGCGAGATAAAAACTTTTTGTGTTCCGCAACGTGCTTTTTTATAAGCGTTATTACTTCTTCGTCCTTTTCTTCGTCTTCCGACAAAATAAAGGCTATATGTTCTTCAACGTGCAAACGGTGGTCGTCTATATCTTCTGCCTCGATATATTCTTTGTTTAAAAACCCGATATTCTCCCTTTGGGCTTTGTTGACGTGCAACGCCGAAATATCCCTGACGTTGTCCACGCTCCCGAACCCGAGAATTTCGAGAAGTTTGGTTTTGGTACGCTTGTCTATTTTTCCTTCGTCGTCTTGTAGTAACCCCGTTTTTAACAAGTCGTACACGGCGCTTTGCTTTTGCGCCGGAGTATAAGAAAGCTCGTTTTCCGTGTCGAACACGACGTCGTCGCTGTCTAAATCGCTGTTGTCGAAATAAAAGCTTTCTACCTTTTTTTGACTGCCCGCAACCGCCATTATCCTTTTTTTAACGGCGAACTGCTTATATAATCGTATTATCTGCCTTGCCGTTTCTCTTACGGCGTATTTTAAGTTTTCGATAGTGGCAAGCATTCGGTTGTCGTCCTGCTCTATCATAAGTTGAAGGGCAACTCCGCTGGTTATATTTTCTATCGTCGTTCCCGAACGGGACAACTCGCTTACTCCGCTTATCGTGGTGAACTCGTTTTTAAGCGTTTCTTCCTCGTAATTGAAGTCGTTGGGCATAGAACCGTAGTTCATCATTTGAGGGGGATTGCTCCCTTGCCTATATACTATCACCTTCCCCGGGTATAACCCGTCCTCGGCAAGCTCGTCTGCGTCGATTGAGCCGTCTTCTACCGATAAAACTCCCGCGCTAAGCCTGTTTAAAAACTCGTGCTTTCTGTTTTTAACCGCGTTAAACGCCCTTTGCACGGGAATTATTCGCTCTATTACGGAAGAACCGAAAAATGAACCCGTTTGCGGTAAACACACCTGTTTTACGAAAGGAAACCCTCTTTCTCCGCTGTCACCGTTTAGGTACGGAAGCTCGCCTATGCTTAAAATTTGTCCTCCGCACACCGTAACGACTCTACCTCTCGGGAAAGACTTGCTCGGCTTTTCGTACCGCTCGATAACAAGGGCGTGGTCTTTTAGCTCGTCCGTATCGGAACTTACCCCGAAAGAAGAATTTCTCGGATAAAAGGAAGTGAGTTTTTCTGCTTGCACTTCCTTGCCGTATAAGGCGTAAATATCGTCTACGTGCAAAGCTCGGGCGTGTATTAAACTTTTTAAGTCGCCGATTTCCTCGTGAACCAAGCTGTCGGGATAAATTTCAAACGGCGACACGACGCTTATTTCAACGTCGCCGAACTCCCCTTTGTCCTTATTCCACAGCACTTTGTAAAAGGCGGTTCCCGTGATTTCGCTCCAAGCGGTGGCTTTTGACAAAATTTTGTTGAAGTCCGCCCTTTGGCACACCGAATTTAATACGTCCGTTACGATTTTCGCGCTTTTTATATCCCTTTCCTCGTCGGAAGAAGCCCTTACGCTCATTTTAGGACGCACTTTGGATAAACGGGATATTCTCGCCTCTATTATGGGGGCGATATGGTTATAAGCCTTTCTCGACTGCCAAAAATAGTCCTTGCCGTTGTCCCTTATTTCGCCGTCCGCTTGTACGTCGCAATATTGATTGCCCGCCAAAAAATTCATATTCAGCTCCCATTTCCGCTCTAAAAAAAGTCTGTTTAAAGCCCTTGCTTTATAGTCTTCGACGATTTCCTCGACAAGCTCCTCGTAAAATTTATCTTTTTTCATTTTTTCTCCCCTTTAAACACACCTCTTTCGCCATACAGTTGTAAAGTTTCATAAGGCAATTATTACACATATTTATTCCGCTTTTGCTGTTTTCGTCATATAAAATTTGCCTTATAGCAAGATTGTAACAACCCTCCACGTCGCAAACGACGTTATCTATTTTATTTAGCTTCATCGTCCTTCTCCTTTAAAAGTTTTAAAAGCCTTTTCTTTTCGCGGGCAAGCTCTTCGTCGGACAAGGTTTCGTAGTCGGTATCCTCTTCCATAATCATTTTTATAGCCGAACAGTCGGGGGCGACCGTTTTTAAGGTTACCTTTTTTTTGATTAGCTCCATTTCCCCGTCCGTGGCGGAATACTCCTCTATCACCTCTTCCGTTTTGTAGCCCGTCGCCTTTTTAAAAAGCGCTTCTCTTGCAATTTCTTTTTCGTTAGTCATTTTTCCTCCTTACGGCTTTCTTCTGCCGAATAATCTTTTTAATCTTTTTATTTTTCTTTCTTTGTCGAGCGTAATAACGCTTTTCACCTTGTCGGGAAGAACGTTTTCGGGCTTGGACATAATATAGTACCTAAGCTCATCCAAACAGTGGTCGTCGTACTTTTTAGGCGCGTCGCCCTCGCCCCACCAGTAACTTTTCATTTCTCGTATCAAGTTGGTACAGTTTTTAAAAATGAAAAGCTTTTTTTGCTTTAAGTAGCGTTTTACTCGATTTATCCCCGAAAACAAGTCCTTGTTGACTTTGGGGTTTACGAGTATTCCGTTTTCGTAAAACAGCTCCGTCACGCTTTTGGTCGAGGCAAGCGTTTTTTGGTTGGCGGAGGAATCTATAAGCGCCGTTATTCTACCTTTACTATCGCGTTTCCAACCGATTTTTTCGGATATTTCCTTGATTTTTTCCGAGTGGTAGTCAACCGTTTTGTCCGCTTCGTAATGCTCTGCGGTAACGTAGACGTTTCCGTCGTAATCCACTGCGTACCAGTGGCAAGAAAGCGGATTGTTAAGCCCCGGGTCTATGGACAAAGTATCTTGCCAGTCCTCGGGAACGGTAAAGGGTTCTATCACGTGTACGTTTTCGTCGAACTCCGTATAAACAAGCCCTTGCGCCGTGTAAAACCTACCGTAACGTCTGCTTTCAAGTTCATCTTTTGACATTGTGTCGGTTAATAAGTTTACCTCGTTTTCGTTTAAATAGGGGTTGTCCGCCCATTCCATAAACTCGCACCACACCTCGGGATTGCGTGAGGAATTCAGGTATATCTCGTCGTAAATAAAGGTTATCCCCTTTAAAGGCGTCATAGTGCCGAATATATCGCCCGATTTGTCGAGTACCCTCATTCGACATTCGTCGTAAATATCCTTGGGCGGTTCTTCGTCGAACCACACGAAGTCAAGCGAACTGCCTTGGAATTTTTCTCGCCCTTGGTCGCAAGTTTTAAAGCCTATCGTGGATATTCCTCCGAACACGTTTTTTACCTTTATTTGGTCGATTACGCCCGAAGAGGGGCTGTCCTTTTTACCCGACGACATTATGATTTCGGCTATCCATTCTTTTTTCAGGTACTTTAAAATCTTTTCTTGCGCGACGTCCCTTTGCACTTGCGAGGAAAGGGATACAACCCAGCCGAACACGTCCTTTTTGTTTTTGCGGTACGGGTGTATTCCACGCGCCATATACACCGTTTCTACCGCTCCGCACTCGGTTTTTCCGCTACGGTTTCCGCCGAATACCCAACGGTTACGCTTTTTCGAACGGTGAAAGGCAAGTTGCTTGGCGTGTTTCACCTTGCCCGTGTTGTAGTTGTCAAGCTCGCCTTTGCTCTTTCTCGCAAGCTGTTCTTTCTCGATTTTTAAAATCTTATTTAATATCTCTTTCATTTGACAAAAATTTACTTTTTTCTCCTTTTTATTTGTTTTTCGGGGGAACGGTTAATGCTATAATTTATAGGCTATGAGGAAATTTATTGCGGTATTAGAGTTGTTTATATTTTGTTTACTTCTCTCCTTTCGGTCGTCCCCCGCGTTTGCCGAAAGTAACCGCGCGTATTCTCGGGCGTTAACGCACACGACGGGTTTTTATTCCGATTATAACGGCGCGTATTTGAAATTTTACATTCCGTACGGCTATTACGTAAGGGTTTTAGAGGTGAACGGCGACTACGCAAAAGTCAGCTATATGCCCGAAAACTCCACTTTTCCCGTCCTCACGGGCTACGTTAAAACGGTTGACTTGATAATATCCGATACCGTCCCCGCTTCGCCTTACCCTTTACTCTATATCACGGTGGATACGGACGACGTGCTTTTTTCGGATAGCTCTTTAAGCGTTTCCAAGGCGGGAATTTATTCGGGGAGCTTAGCGCTTTACTACGGAGAAATCTCGTCGCCGTCGGGGGAAGAACTCGTGTACGTGTACGTAAACGGCTATTTGGGATATATGCGAAAAAACGCTTTTTCTTTGTTTACCGTTCCCGAAAACCCCGAACCTTTGCCTTCTTCTTCCTCCTATTCCACCCCTACGAGCGTGAAAAACGACAAGTCGGCTTCTTCCTTGCAAATTCTTTTGGTGGCGTTAATAAGCGTTGCGGTGGCAATTATCGTGTACGTTCTCTTTCGCCCGACGGATAAAAGGGATTATGAGGATTAGCGGGAAAAAGAGGATTTTATCGGTTTTTCGTACTTTTTCGACAGCGTTCTTGACTTTTCGTACTTTTTAGACGGTTTTCGAGTGTATTATCGGTTTTTCGCACTTTTTCGACACTTTTCTGTGTTTTTCTCGACTGTTCGAAAGAATTCGACCGTTTTATCGAGTTTCCACTACTTTTCGACGGTTTTATCGGTTTTTCGCTTTTGTTAGACGGTTTTCGAGTGTATTTACTTGTCATTCGCCACTTGTCGACACTTTTCCGTCTTTTTCTTTACCGTTAGAAGTAATTCGACTGTTTTATCGGGTTTTCGCTTTTGTTAGACGGTTTTCGGTAGTTTTCGACACCGTTCGCCTACTTTCGACCGTTTTCGGTAGTTTTCGACACTATCCGCCCACTTTCGACCGCTTTCGGTAGTTTTCGACGCCGTTCGCACATTTTCGACCGCTTTCTCTACTTTTCGACACGGTTTATTATATGGATATATAAGTTTTATATCCTCAACTTGCCGTAAGGCAAACTTCACTCGCCGATAGGCGTACTTCACTTGCGACAACAAACTTCACGTACCGTTAGG
>CAZRMT010000037.1:0-12635 GCA_964601265.1 uncultured Christensenella sp. | reverse complement strand
TCTCCTTAACGAGACCATTATACTCCATTTACAAAAATAAAACAAGCAAAATGCGTTAATTAAATAATTGCGTCCGTTTTAAGGTTTTTTGTAATCCATTCGTCTAAAAAAGTCATCTGTTCGTCGGTATGAAACCAATGCTCGCCGTTTTTCATTACCGTAAGCGACGCACCGATTTTTTCCGCAAAGGAAATAACGGTACTTTTTTCGGTCAAACCGTCCTTTTCTCCGTATAATATATAGGTCGGATTATCCCATTTTATCGGATTTTCCCTCGCGAATAGCAAATACTCCCAAGAAATTATTTCTCCGCTTTCCGTTAAAATTTCTTTTTTCTCAAACAACTCTTCTTCGCTCACGTTGGCGTTTTTCATCATAGAAAGTATAAGTTTTTCCATATCGACTATCGGAGATATTAAAAAAGTTTTTTCTATTTTTTTACCGTAAAGCGAGGACAAGGCATAGTACGCGCCTATGCTGTTTGCTATTAAAATTACCTTTTCGCCGTTTTTTGTCAACTCGTCAAAAAATTCGGGAAATTCTTGTTTTGCTTGCCATACGTTTTCGGACTTATAATCGAACCCTACTACCGAGCAGTTTTTAAAAATCGGTTTGTATCGCTCCGATTCTTGCGCCGAACCGTATCTGCCGTGAACATAAACAACCACCCTTTCGCTTTTATTTTTTTCAAACGACACGGTTTTTTCTTTTAAAGAAATCTTTGAAACGTCAAAACCGTACTCCGATAATTCTTTTTTATATTTTAAAAAACTATGGTCTATCTTAACACCCGCAATGCGTTCTATATCGTCAAAAGTCAGTTTTAATAAGGATGTTTCGGAATTTTTTATATATTCCCACAATTTATCGTATTTACTCATACTCTTCACTTTTTTTCAACAGTTTTTTTGCAAAAAAACTTATAACGCTTCCCCGTTTACTATTTTTGCGTAAATTTCTTCCGGTATCATAGGCGAAGAAATTTTTGAAATAAGCTCCTCGCTCACTTTCCCCGTCAAAGCGTATTCTCTCCCCGCCTCGCAAACGAGTTCTAATCTAGGCTCCGTTACCTCTTTTGCTTCGGGCGCGTTAAACATAGGACTTTCGGGAATAGTCATTACGGTGTGATTATTGGGAAAATTAAGCTTAAATTGACTTATAGCCCCTTCAAAATTGTTTTTTGAGTTAGGAAAACCGCAACCGCAAATCATTAAATATTTTAAGTGTGAAAAATCCGCTTGCGCTACGTGCTCGTATCTGTCGCCCGTTTTTTTAATAACCATAGACGATAAAGGCAAAGTTCTATCCAACACGGCTTTTAACGGAGCGGGCATTCCGTAACAGTACAGTGGAAAACTGAAAACAAGCAAATCCGCTCCCAAAAACTTTTTCAGCAAATCTTTCATATCGTCGTCGTAAACGCAGTTACCGCCGTTTCTCTTGCAAGTAAAACACCCTTTGCAATATTCTATATGCTTATCTATAACGGAGATTATTTCTACCTCGTTTTTTTCGATTTCGTTCATCCCCTCCAAAAAAGCGCGAGTAATATGCATAGTATCGCTTTTTTCACGCTTGGGGCTTCCGTTTAATACTAATATTTTCATAACTTTTTTCCTTTATCGGAAGTTTTTAACAACAATATCATAGCCGAAAAATCTTCGGTTAACATTCGAGATATTTTGTCGATTGAAAAATTACACGCCCCCGTTGCGCACAGCGTGCCTATGCCGTATGTATGTATCCAAGCGTGCTCGAACAGCGTTTTGGCTTGTTTGCTAGTTAAAGAATATTCCTTTTCGATACTCTCGACGCATTCCGTTGCAACCACGCCGAGTTTACCGAAAATATCCTCAAACGAAGTGGCGTTCTCGTTTTCCTGCATAAAAAGAAGTTGATATAGCTTTGGCTCTTTTATTCCGAATGTCACCATTTTCATTCCGACTTGTTTGAAAAACGGCATATTGCCCGACTTTTTTAGTTTCATTTCTTCAAATCGCTTCATAGCGGACAAACGAACTTCGCCGAGCAACTCGCTCATTCCGCTAAACACGGTAAAAATGGGGCGAGCGGAAGAGCCGAGCTTTAACCCAAGTTCCCTCGCCGTAAGTTTTTCCACTCCCCTTTCGGACACTAATTTTAAAGCAACTTTTACTATTTCTTCTCTCGTAAACTTCGGTTTGGGTGGCATTTTGCAAATTCTCCTTTTTGTTTTTAATTAAAACAAGCGTTTTAAAACGTGCTTTAATTATACATAAAAAACAACCCGTTGTCAAATGAAAAAAAATTTATTAAAAACGATTGCGTTAACCGAATTTTTATATTATAATATACACGTTGTATAACACGTTATAAATCGTGTTAGAAAAAGGTGTTTATGGGAAGAAAAGATTACAATCAAGAAGAAGTAAAGTCTAAAATATTATTTACGGCGACAAAATTGTTTTTAACCGTCGGATACGATAAAACCACGGTTAGGAAAATCGCCGACGAAACAGACCTAAATTTAGGCTCCGTCGTGTATGCGTTTAAAACGAAAGAAAACGTGGTCAGCGAATTGGTCGGGTACGTTTTGGAAGGACAGTTCGATTTTACCGAAAAACTGCTCGACGGCATAACAGACGATAAAATATTTTTCTACGCAACGGAAACGGTTTTACAACTTTATATGGCAGAATCTAACGAACACGTGCGTAAACTATATAACGTGGCGTACTCGCTCCCCCATTCTTCCGAAATTATTTACCATAAAATTACGGAAAAACTGGAAAAAATCTTTAAAGACACTCTTCCCGAATGGACGACGAAAGATTTTTACGAGCGTGAAATCGCCTCGGCGGGGGTTATAAGAAATTATACGTCCGTGCCGTGCGATATGTATTTTACGATAGAAAGAAAGGTAAAATCTTTTTTAGAAGCCTCGCTTTTACTCTACCGTGTACCCGACGAAAAAATAAAAGAGGCGATAGAGTTCGTGTCAAGGTTCGATTTTAAGAGTTTGGCAAAAAAAGTAATAGACGATATGCTTGCATATCTTGAAAAATACGAAAACAAATAAAAAGGAGTATTTATGAACGAGAAGAAAAGAACTATTTTAATCACGATAGTTGCGGGAATTTTAGCGATACTTACCGTTATTTCTTTGGTGATGAATATTACCACTTGCTCCAAAACGCAAGACAATTCAACCGCTATAGAAAAAGAAGTGTCCGCAATCAATCGCTCGATTGAAGAACTGGAAGCGATAGATTTACAGTTGCAAAGCAAAATAGCTGGACTGGAAGCTACCGCAGAAGAATCGGGAAACGATATCGACAACATAAAAAAGCTGATTGACGATTTAAAAGCCGAAGACTTGCGTTTACAAAACCAAATAAAAGAATTAGTTGACACGGCAACGGCTCTTTCAAACCGCATAACGCAAAACGCAACGGACATAAGCGCCGTTGCGAGCAGACTGGAAGCCCTCGAAAAGGAAAACGAGGCGTTAAAAATAAGGGTTGACTGTCTTTCGGGTAAACACGTGTGGGACGAAAATAAAACGGCTTACTCTTGGGCGGACGATTTAAGTTACGGCAAAGCGACGAGAACGTGCAAACACTGCGACCATAAAGAGGACAGCGTTAGCGTGGGAACGCCCGTGTACAAAAACTACGTTCTGACGGCAGAATTCGACAAACAAGGATTAAAAACGTTAACGCAAGACGTGAGGGACGCAAGCAATTTTAACGCTTCGCAAGTAAAGGCGTGCGTAACGTATATGGTAAGCAACGCCCTCACCCCCGTCGACGTAACAATTAAACTTCCCTCTAACGCCGACGCAACAGTGTTTAAAGCATTAAAAGAAGGTATAGACCTCGCCCCCTCGAACGGCACGGTAAACCTCACCGTTAGCGGAGCGACGAAAATTTCGACAAGCGCATTTTACGAAAACAACCGTCTTTTAAGCGTTACGTTTGGAGAAGGCGTGACAGAGATTGGCGGTTTGGCGTTTAGCAGATGTTCCTCTTTAAAAACGTTAATCGTTCCCGACGGTATAACTGAAATAGGCGAAAACGCATTTTCATCCTGCTCGGAACTGAAAAGCGTAACGCTAGGTAACTCTTTAACGGTTTTACAAGACAATACTTTCGCTTCTTGTAAAAAACTTACGGATTTAACTTTTGGCAGTAGCTTGACGCATATCAACAACGCCGTATTTTCGGAGTGCATTGCGCTTAAGAGCGTAACTTTACCCGATAGCGTGCAACACGTAGGCAACAACGTATTTTTCTCTTGTTCCGCACTTGAAAGCGCGGTTATAGGTAAAGGCGTTACTAAACTTGAAAACTCGACTATGTTTTATTCTTGTACTTCTCTTACAAGCTTAACCTTTAAATCTCCGTTAACGAAAATAGACCAAACCGCGTTTAACGGTATCGACACGGAAGAACTTACCCTGTCGTTAGGCGAGGGACAAAAAGAAATGGTTAATGAAAGCGGGTTAATCTGGAACGAGGGCAACGACCTTTTAGTCGGAGGAACGAACGTAACTTTTTGCGGTAAACCTTTCGGAAAAATTTTAGTTCCCGTGAAACTAGACGCAAGCGATATGGACGCAGACGAGATACATACTCAACTTTCGAGCGTTTTAAATAAAGGCGCAAACAGTATAATAATTAATCTTTCGGAAAACGCGGGATTTTTGGAATTTGCAAGAATTAACAATGCGTTAAAGAGTTATGCGGAAGACAATTCCATAAACCTCACCATAAGAGGAGCCAAACGAATTGCCGAAAACGCTTTTTCCGAAAACACAAAAATTAAAAGTTTCACCTTCGGAACGGAAGTAACCGCAATAGACGGCAAGGCTTTCTACGGTTGTAATTACTTGTTTAACGTTTACTACCTAGGCGAACTACAAGACTGGTTGAATATAAGCTTTACCGATTTAAGCTCAAACCCGTGCTCTAACGGAGCAAACCTCTATTTCAACGACAAACTCGTGGAAAACGTGGTTATCCCCTTTACAAGCTTAACGGTGAACAATTACGTTTTCTCTTACTGCGCTTCTATGAAAAGCCTTACGATTTCGGAAGGTATAATAAATATCGGTGAATACGCCTTTTCCTATTGCGGTATGCTCAAAGAACTCAATATTTCGAACACCGTTACGACTATCGGAATGTCGGCGTTTAACGGTTGCTCTTCGCTTACAAGCATTACAATTCCCGCAAGCGTACGCACTATTTCGGAATCGGCATTCGACTACTGTACCTCTCTTAAAAATATCACCCTTTCGGAAGGATTGACAAGTATCGGAAAGTACGCCTTTGACAAAACGATTATAACGAGCATCGTTCTTCCCGACAGCGTCACGACGCTAGGAGAGTCCGTATTCTACAATTGCTCCGCTCTTAAAAGCGTAACTATCGGAACGGGCATTACGAACTTGTCGAGCAAAAATCTTTTCTACGGTTGCTCGGCTTTAGAAAACGTTATATTCAAGTCGCCCCTCTCTAGCGTGCAAGAAAAGACTTTTGATAACTTTAACACCCAAAACGTTACTCTATCCTTTGCCAAAGGACAAAAAGAACTTACTTTAAACGGTAATATTTGGACGGAAAGCGACAACCTTATAATGGGCGGAACGACTTTCGTAGGAAAAACGTTCGGAGGTATAGTTCCCACGATAGAAGTGGACGCAACTACGCTTACCGCAACGCAACTTCAAACCGAATTAGAGGAACTTATTCAATTAAACGTAACTAGTTTTACCGTTAAATTAGACCAAAACGCAACGGTAGAAAAGTTTACGGCAATAACTAACGCCGTTTCGTCTATGGGTAACGGCACTATCGCCTTAACGATTTACGGCGTAAGCTCGATACCGTATAACGCATTTGAGAATGTTTTACAACTTAAATGCGTAGTAATCGGAGAAGGCGTTTTAAATATATGCGATTCTGCTTTTAAAAACTGTACGTATATTACCGACGTAACGCTAGGTGACGACATAACGGTAATAGGCAACTCTGCCTTTGCGGACTGTTTGAACCTCGCTAACATAACCTTTGGCGACGGCGAACTCACGATAGGCGAAAACGCTTTTAAAAACTGTTCTGCCCTTACCGAAGTTACGCTCGGCGTAAACGTGACGCAAATAGGAGCTACGGCGTTCGACTCTTGCTCCTCCGTTAGCAAATTTACCGTTGACGAAAACAACGAAAATTACAAAACGGTTGAAGGCGTTCTCTACTCGAAAGACGGAACTACGCTCGTTTTATATCCGCTCGGAAAAAAAGACGTTTCTTTCAGCGTGCCCGACGGGGTTACGCTCATAAACGCCGACGCTTTTAAAAACTGCACCGCTCTTCAAAGAATTACTTTCGGAAAAGACGTAATAAGTATCGGAGAAAACGCTTTCAGCGGTTGCAATAACCTTAAAAAAGTATATTTCCTCGGAGAAATAGAGGATTGGTGCAAAATATCGTTTGCCAACGAATTTTCGTCGCCAACGGTCAACAACGCAGAATTATATTTTAATAATACGCTTGCGGAAAACGTCGTAATTCCCGACACGGTTACAAGACTAAACAGTTACCTCTTCTACGGTTGCTCCTCGATTAGCTCCGTGTATATCGGTAGCGGAGTAACCTTTATAGGAGAACTTATTTTAGAGGACTGCGCTAATTTAAGAACCATAACCGTTGACGAAAACAACACGAAATATAAATCTATAGACGGCAAACTTTTAAGTAAGGACGGGAAATTTATAAAATACGCCATAGGCGAAGGAGGCGGAAGCAGTTTCGTTTTCCCCGACGACGTTACCGAAATATGCGCTATGGCGTTTAAAAACCTAACTTCGCTGGAATACAACGAAATTCCAAGTAGCGTTACCGTAATAGGCGAAAGCGCTTTTGAAAACTGCTCGTCGCTAATACAAATTACCTTGGGCGAAAACGTAAGAAGTATAGGAGATTATGCTTTTAGCGGTTGCTCTTCCGCCACCAAAATACTTTTCTGCGGTAACAAAGTAAGCAGTATAGGAGATTTTGCTTTCAGCGGATGTACTTCCGTTACTCAAATAGATTTCAACGGTACCGTGGCAGAATGGAACGCCATAGAAAAAGGCTCGTCTTGGAACGCCTCTATCAACGTAAGTAAAGTACTGTGTTCGGACGGCGAAGTATTGCTCACTTAACTTTAAACGGCTTATAGACCGACTAAAACTTAAAAACGATTTACGGGCGACTTGGTTTCAAGTCGCCCGTAGTATTTTAAATTCTGTAATCTTATTCTAATTTATAATCATAATTGCAAACTGGATTAACAAAACAATCAAAACGGAAGATCGTCGTCATTGTCATCATCTATCATTTCTCAAATCCTCAGTAAACATTATTACTTCTGTTTGTGCGTCTATCGATTCAACCCTCGTTTTTATCTGTATGATGTAGTGAACGGGAATTTTGCGTTTCAATTCAGTCAGTGTTTCCGTCGCAGAGCCTTTTTTGACAGAAATCGCCGCAAGATACTTTAATTCGCCGTCACTCAAATCATCATATTTTTTTATTACGTCGATTAAATCTGCAAGATAATCTTTTTCTGCAGGGCAAACCACTAATAGCTGTTGCAAATTTTCAAGTGCTTCGCTCTTTCTTTTGTCCATTTTTATCTTTGGGTGCGGTTTCTTGATTTCGTCTCTTAATATCTTAAACTTTTTATCAAGTTCTTCGTCGTATTCGAAACCATTTTCTTCGGGCAACGCTTCAAATAATCCAAGCACTTTATCTGCCGGGACAATTTGCGCTTGCGTGACATATGAAGGAGCAAGTGCAAATAAAGTATTATCACCGCGTTTTGCAAATGAAATTGCACACTCTTCCTTTTGGTTTTTTCTAATTATTCTTGCACGTTCAGGAATGCTAAACACAGAATCCATCAACGTCATATTATGTTTTACGGCGTTATAAATATTTCGGTATTCATTATCCCAACTTTTATCATTACTTTGTGCATCGGCTTCTTCGTAACGACTTCTAAAATAGCTTTGAAGTGTCTCATCTGGAGTGAGCGTTTTTGTATCACTACCGACAATATTGTTTATCAAAAGCATCTTTAAAGTCGAAATACCTTTAATTAGAGTGTTTTCTTCGCCTATATCGGTTGGAAAGAAGTTGTAGATATAAATATCGTCAAACATTTTCTTGTTAATACGATTTATTCTACCAATTCTTTGAACAACTCTTGTGGGGTTGTACGGAATGTCATAGTTAATAATTACGCCGGCTCTATTGAGGTTAAAACCTTCACTCAACGCATCTGTCGCAACAATTATGTCATAATCGTTCAATTGATCTTCCTTTTTACACGAAGCATCAAAATTGCATTTTACCACTTTTCGGTCCAACTGTGACGCACCGCCCGTATACAATAAGACTTTGAATCCGTCTTTTTCAAGGCTTTCTTTTACATATTCTGCAGTATCCGCATACGTTGAAAACACAACAATTTTTCGCGCTGCATTTTCTTTGATAGATTTTGAAATTCTATTTTTAACCACATTATATTTAGGATCTACGCCAATCTCGTCTCGTTCAAACCAATCGGCATAAATTCCCTTCAGCAACTCTATATCGTTTTTTACTGCAAAAATAAAGTCCTCCTTAAAGAGTTGCCTTTCGATAGGAATTGCTTTCTTCTTGATCTTATTTATATCTACGCCAAGCTCATCGATGCTACTGATTTCATCAAGCGTTTCTTGTATCTCATCATCGTCTGGGTCAGGCAAATAGCCACTCTTTTTAATAGGAACATATCCTTTATCCCACCATTTAATAATGTTTTCGTATGATGAAAGTATGCTTGTAAGTGTTGACTTAAAAGCAGATTTTGAGCTTTCGAAACGCATCACCAACAATCTTTTTATAAACATTGCCAAGTTTCTTTGTGAAAGCTGAATGTTCATTTCGCCGAAAAACTCTCCATACTGTTTTGAGAACGCATCAGGATTTACCAAATACGCAGACGGGTTATATCTTGCGCATATGAATTTGTTGCTCAATAAATCGAGCGTATGCAAGTATAGCGAACGAATTTCTCCAAGATCATATTCAACAAGTTCGGGGCCGACGATTTTCGGAAATTGAATATTTTGTGCTTTCAAGTCATCGGCATATTCCTTAATTTCCTGCAAATCTATACGGCTACGACGAACAATGACAGGATCTATTAATATTCTTAATTGCTGACTAAGTTTGTCTAGTTCGGCCTTAACTTCGGGCGTAAGATGCTTTTTGCCTTCTTTTTCCAACTTATTGTATTGTGCAATAAGTTCATGAAATCGAACCCCTAAGTTGTCTACTGACTGAATGGTTGAACGACTCGGTGTTTGAAAAAGTTTGACCAACGCAAACAAATCTTGAGGTCTATTGTTGTATGGGGTTGCGGTAAGCAATATAACTTTATTATCCGGGTGCGAACGCGTCAATTGATGTAGCAATTGATAGCTGTCGCTTAATTCGTTACGATAGCGATGCGCTTCATCTATTATGTATAAAATCGGATTCGGGTCGCATGAATAAGCATCATACAACTCCTGAATTCTACCACTACTACAAACTTTTACGCCACGAAGGCCGAAATCTTGCTGATAATCATTCCATTGGTCAACTAAGTGCGGGGGTGCAATGATAACCGTTCTTTTTATATCCAAATTATATGCTATTGCAGAAGCTACTACTGACTTACCTAAACCGACGACATCTGCAACAATGACACCATTATTCTTAGTTATACAATCAACTCCATACTTTATAGCATCTAATTGATATTTCAAATTCGAGAATTTCCCATCTGTAATTTCATATGGAGATTTGACAGTGCTGTTTTCAAATGAAGCATATAGTTCAAATAAAATCCTGATAAATATTTGATACGGTGTGGGTTTTGCAAACAACCACAATTTTGATTTTATGCTATCAACAAAATCTGTGTTGCCGTTTTTAATGCACACATCGATTGCTTTGCTGTCATTCCATAATTCTTCAAAGCTATCAAAGTATTCATCATATTTAACATTATCGCTAAATCTCTCATTCATTTCACCTTGCCCACGTAACCCGTTGTATGTAAAATTAGATGAACCGGTAAATACAACCCCTTTTTGATCTCCAAAACACGAATATTCTGGCTTATTGGTTAAAATATATGCCTTCGCGTGATTTTGAGAAGAGGTTAGTCTTATTTCAAGCGTTCCGTTTTCAATTTTATCAAGGAACATTTTAAAAACCTTTTGGCTGTCTGTCGAATCAAATTCCTCTGAGAGCGACGACTTATTAAAAAGGCCGACAAAACTGTCTATATATCGATTTCTCTTTTGTGAATTGTTCAACTTATTGTATCCGCGCACGGCATACGTTTCCAGAGTTTCTTCTGGACTATCTTTTACAGCATTGCAAAGATCGGCTATTGCATCGGGATCAATAGTATTTCCAACTAAAATTCTGATTTTTTTATCTTTTAATTCATCTGCTAGTGCATTAAAACCCGAAAAATAGAAAAATGCCGTTAAAATATCTACGCTTTCTGCTTGCTTTAAAGAGTTTTTTAAAGATTCCAGCATTGTTTTTGATCTGTTATCTATAATAGACGCCATATAAATTAACTACCTCCTCCAAATTCATATTTTCCAATAGCCACTGCGGTTTGTGCCAACACGCACAATTAAGCCTTTTGCTTTTAAGCCGTCCAGTGCTCGCTGTACCGTTTTCACGGTTTTGGATATTTCAATTGAAAGCTCTTCTCTGGTTAAATTTGGTTGCACTTTCAAAAGTTCAAATACCGCTTTTTCAGTTTTCGACAAAATAATAGGGACATTTTTGTCAACTTTAGGGACATTTATTATAGAGTTAGGATCGTTGCGCAAGAAAATGAAAGAAAAACCTATTGGCGATTTTTTATAAGTACAAACAGCGCCATTCTCATTGCAAAGTGTATATACACGCCTGAATCCGCTACCGAAAGACTCGATATCATGGCACAAATACAACACTTTTGCAATTAACTCATTGCGAATAATAGACGGTAGATTTTTCGTGGCAAAATCTTCCGGCGAATATTCGGTAGGGAATTCACCGGGATTATATATTACGACTTTTCCGGGATGAATATCAATTTCGTGCTGCGTTGTAGTTCCATATTGAGCGTGAGCAAAACTGTTTATCACAATTTCACGCATTGCCTTGAGAGGAATTTCTGGGATTTCTTCCCTCATCACATTGCCGATTTCGGCACGCCAACGAATATTTTTCTTTATATACGTTAAAGCCGTGTCAACCAATCTGAAAATATTATCCTCGGTCCGATTTATATCTAAAAAAGTAAGTTTTTCATCAGTTGCGAATACAGCCATTTTTATAGTAACGGGACCGTTATTTCCAAAAAGCACATATCCTGCATTATTTAATTTGCCATTTTTTAGTAAACAAAGTTTGTTAAGTAGTTTTTCTGCATCATATCCGTCATCGGGAAGTCTTCCGCAAGCCGTTGCTCGATTGTAAAACTCTTTAAGTGCAGCTTCATCAACGTCTTTAATTGTGTATTCCGTTTCAAATTGTTCCCAACGTTCGGCATATTCGCTTGAAAGCATCATTTCTTTTAGCTCTGCAGGCGTTAATTCTCGACTTTCATCGGCGACTCTGACATAATACTTTCCATATGCCGAATAGGGTTTACTTTTTCCGTTGAACTTCACTTCGATTATATCGCAACCGTCAATGGTGATTTTCTGAATTTGCGGATAAATCTGCGGTTTTATGCTCTCAAACACAACTCTTGACACATCACGCAAAGTGGATTCTACCACCTGTAAGCCTTTTACATCTCCGTTAGGAGCAATGCCAAAATAAAGTGTACCGTTTTCGTGCTTGTTCAATATTGCAACTACATCTTTCATTGCATCGTGCATTTCTCCAGTGCTTTTCTTAAACTCAAGTGTCTCAGTTTCGTGCCCGAAGTTAATCATTCCAAACCTCCAACAATCATTTCGACAACAGTATAACATAAACAAGGACAAATGTCAAGACCAAATGTCCCCAATTTTGTCCCCATTTACGACTCTAATCGAAAAAATTGTCGGCTTATAGGTTATATTGATTCTTTTATTAAGATCAAAGCGCTAAGGATATCTCGTCATCCATAAATCGCCATATACCTTTGTCGCATTTTAATGAAATACTCGTATACAGAAGATTGCGCGCGTGACAGCACTCGTCCTATTTCGGGATAACTAAGTCCTTTTATGCGACATTCCAAAGCAACACGCATATTGTCCGTTAAATTAAGGCTATTTACGATTTTATTACCAATCATTTCAACGATTGTGTCGGTTATATCTTCAACCTTTGATTTATCGTTCCAAATTTCATCAAACATAGAAAACAAAAATTTACTCTGCTCGGCAAAGTCTGTTTTCATTGTTGCAGAGAATATCGTGTTCCCTTGTTGATATCCAAGGTCGCTTGTTGTGAAGCCATCAATTGGATTGTATGTTATGCTTGTTCCATCTTCTCTTTCAATTCCAATAATGTTTGGAATCCGTATTCTGTAAGTGTTTCAATGTTCCTTGCAATAGACTTCACATTTGGCCT
>CAZRMT010000036.1:11781-12946 GCA_964601265.1 uncultured Christensenella sp. | reverse complement strand
TCGTTTTTCTCTTTGTGAACTTAATAATATTTTTATTGCGTAACAAGCCCAAGGCGTGTTACGTAATAGTGTTTTGCGTTGCGGTTTACTTTTTAATATCCAAAACCGTGGAATACGTGCAGTGGCAATTAAAGGGCAGACGCTTGCATTTTCCCGTGGAAATATCTGCGCTAGCGTATTTCATTTTCGGAATAACGGTTATTTTTCGCATAAAAAAGCTTAACGCTTTCGCCTCTTTCGTGGCGGTAATAGCGGGGCTTGTTTATTCCGTCACGTTTTGGTTTCTGCCCGAAAAATTTATCCCGAACGGTCAATTTCACGAATATTTGATTAAAGCGATTATAAATCACCACTTGTTATATTTAAGCGGAATGTTTTTAGCTGTAAATATTGAAAAATTCGAAAAAAAGAGTATTATTTTTACACTTATCGGAGTTGGCGGATTAGTGCTGTATTCGTGGCTGATACATCTGTTTACCGATTATTCCGTTGTAGAGGGCAAACCCGTAATAATAGAAATCACCGACGGAACCATACTCGACCGAGTTTTCACTTCATATCCCGCAATAGCGAAAGTCGTCTATTTTATTTGTGCGTTAGCGCTGTTTTCGCTTATTTTGTTCGGGTTTTATTTGCTAAACGCTTTATCCGTAAAACTGCGAAAGAAAAGAGGCTTAAAAGAGGATTGTTATCCCGAAAGCTACAAACAAGCTTTTACCTTTAAAAAAACCAACTAAAAACCACAAAAACGCTTGCTTTGTCGGGCGTTTTTTCGTGTTTACGGGTTATTTTTCGTTTAACGGTTGACAAAAGCAGGGTATGATTATATAATTAAGTTTAATATTTTTAATACGGAGAACTATATGACGGAAGTTCCAAAGATTTTTGCGCAAGACGTTTTTAACGAAGACGTAATGGCGAAATCGTTATCGAAAGAAGCGTATGCTTCGCTAAAAAAGACCATAGACGAGGGTGAAGAACTCAACGAAAAAATAGCGCAAGAAGTTGCAAATGCAATGAAAGACTGGGCTATATCCAAGGGCGCGACCCATTACACGCATTGGTTCCAACCTATGACGGGCGTAACGGCTGAAAAGCACGACGGGTTTATTTCTTCCGACGGCAACTCTAAAGTAATTATGAGTTTAAGCGGAAAAGAGCTTAT
>CAZRMT010000036.1:0-11681 GCA_964601265.1 uncultured Christensenella sp. | reverse complement strand
TTTCTTCCGACGGCAACTCTAAAGTAATTATGAGTTTAAGCGGAAAAGAGCTTATCAAGGGCGAGTCCGACGCGTCTTCGCTCCCGAACGGCGGATTAAGGGCGACCTTCGAGGCTCGCGGTTACACCGCTTGGGACCCGACTTCTTATGCCTTTATCAAAGACGGAACTCTTTGTATTCCCACCGCTTTTTGCTCTTACACGGGCGAAGCGTTGGATAAAAAAACTCCGCTTTTACGTTCTATGGGGGTAGTGGATAAACAAGCCAAACGAATTTTAAAACTATTCGGAAAAGACGTAAAAAGAATTACTTCCACGCTAGGTGCGGAGCAAGAGTATT
Organism: uncultured Christensenella sp.; assembly: GCA_964601265.1. Classification (GTDB taxonomy): domain Bacteria; phylum Bacillota; class Clostridia; order Christensenellales; family Borkfalkiaceae; genus UBA4675. Next base: position 11,342 of record CAZRMT010000036.1, on the reverse strand, counting down.
TCTTGCTTGACAGAAAGCAAGCCTTAAAGAGAAAAGACATAGTTTTCACGGGCAGAACGTTGTTCGGGGCAAAAGCTCCCAAGGGGCAGGAGCTTGAAGACCACTATTACGGAGCGATTAAACCGAGAGTTGCCAGCTTTATGCGTGATTTGGACGAGCAGTTATGGAAGCTCGGCGTTTTAGCTAAAACCGAGCATAACGAAGTCGCTCCCTCTCAACATGAACTTGCGCCCATTTTCACGACCGCCAACATTGCCGTTGACCAAAATCAGCTTATGATGGAAATAATGAAAAATGTGGCGATTTCTCACGATTTAATGTGTATTTTGCACGAAAAGCCTTTTAAAGGTATAAACGGTAGCGGAAAACACAACAACTGGTCGCTTTCTACCGACAAGGGCGTAAATCTTTTAAACCCCGGGGATACTCCTGCGGAAAACGCTCAATTCTTGTTGTTCCTGTGCGCCGTAATAAAAGCGGTGGACAAGCACCAAGACTTATTGCGTATAAGCGTTGCCTCTGCGGGTAACGACCATAGACTAGGCGCAAACGAAGCTCCTCCCGCAATCATTTCAATATATTTGGGCGAGGATATAGAGCAAGTGCTTCTTTCAATCGCAAACGGCGAAAAGTATATCGAAAAGGGCAAGTCTAGTATGGACTTAGGCGCGTTTGTTTTGCCGAAACTCAGAAAAGACGCGACTGACAGAAACAGAACCTCTCCTTTTGCTTTCACGGGAAACAAGTTCGAATTCCGTATGCTAGGTTCCTCTTTTTCTTGCGCAGACCCTATTACCGTTATCAACACGATAGTTGCCGAGGCTTTGGACGAGTTTGCCACAAGGCTTGAAAAGGCAACGGACTTTAACGAAGAAATTCACGATATTATTTCCGATACGGTAAAAAGCCATAAAAGGATATTATTCAGCGGAAACGGATACGGTGACGAGTGGACGAAAGAAGCTGAGAAAAGAGGCTTGTTGAATTTAAAATCCACGCCCGAAGCTATTTCGCACTTGACCGACGAAAAGAATATAAAGCTTTTTGAAAAATACGGAGTGTATTCCGAAAGCGAGTTAAAATCGAGAGAAGTTATTTTGCTCGAAAACTACATCAAGACCATAAACATCGAGGCGTTGACTATGATTTCTATGGCGAAAACGCAGATTTATCCCGCCGTAAACGGATATATAGAGCGACTTTGCAGTGTTTACAACGCTAAAAAGGGACTAGGGTTGACGGCTGATGCGGACTTAAAGAAAATAGAGTATTTAACCGATTTAAACGACAAAATGGTAAAAGAAACGGACAATCTCGAAAAGGTTTTGGAGCAGGATAGGTTTAAGCGAGGCGTTAAAAAACAAGCCGACTACTATTGCGACAAGGTTTTAGTTTGTATGAAGAAAATTCGTGAGTTTGCCGACGCTATGGAAACGGAGACGGACGAAAAGAGTTGGCCTTTCCCCGTGTATGCAAATCTTTTGTTCGGCGTATGATAAAAGTTTATTATTCGTTTATCAAAAAAGAAAATTCTCGTGATTTTTTGGAATACGTTTTGCAAGAAGTCTACAAAATCGAGGGAGAAATTTTAAAAAACGAAAACGGCAAACCGTATATTGCGGGGAGCAAGTATCATTTTAATCTTTCTCATTCGGGCGAAATAGTTATGCTTGCCGTGTCCGACAAACCCGTCGGGATAGACGTCGAGCTTTTAGCGGAACGTGACTACAAAAAGTTTGCCAAACGGTTTTTTTCCGAGGAAGAGCAAAAGCGAGTTAACAGTCTTTTGAGTTTTTACGTTTTGTGGACGAAAAAGGAAAGTTTTATAAAATACCGTGGCGGTAGCGTTGCGGGCGTAGCGGAAACCGAATTCGGCGACAAAATACTTTTTAAGGGCAAAGAGCAGTCGGTTTTTTCCGTCAGCGAAAAAATGGACGACTACGTTTTTTCGGTGTGCTCCGAAGAGTGTGAATACGAAAAAATTTTAATAATGTAACTTAATCCGACGTTTTCGTCGGATTTTTTTCGTTGAAAAGCGTAAAAATTTTAAAACGGGTATTGACACGCTATTTTTTATTAGTGTATAATACTTAAATAAAATTATATAATATAACAAATCCCGAACGGTTTGAGTTTTTTCATATATCGACGACTTGAAAACCGAAAAGGATAGGCTCGCGTAATGAACCCTGAACAAAACACAAAAAAGTTCGGGGGGGGGGTACTTAAATGAGCGGTATCAAAAAGAGAATATGTTTTTACCTTTGCATTTTGTTAAGCGTGATATGTATCGGGCTTTTTGTCTGCGAGCAGACGAAAAGCAAGACTTATGCGGAAGAAACGGCTGTATTCCAAATGGAAGAGGGCGTATCGTATAGGAATTGCTGGTCGGAACCGCATTGCGGACTAACGTACACGGCAACGATAAACAAAACTTATTACGATAATTTTATAAGCAATAACAGCGTAACGCCCAGTACGGTAAAAATAAACTTACTGTTAGTGCCTTACGAGTACATAAACGGTCTTGGTTCGAGCACGGTTGCAAAATTTGCAACGGCAAAAAGCTACATAAATCAAGGTAAGTATGCCGAGGGGTTTGCCGAGGCTAAAAACCAAGGCGCAAAATTTTGGTACGGAATAGTAGACGATATGACGGGCGGAGCTTCTATTAGCGAAGACACGATATTAAAAGGCGGATTAAAGACTATACAAACGGAAAACGCCAACAGAAGATATTTCGGAATTTACTACGTAGAAGGGCAAAAATCGGACGGAACCGTCGTAAGACAATATGCAAGCTTGTCTAGCGCTAACAAAACGGCAAACAGTTTAGCATACGTCGTATCTTCTTTAACGGCGGACAACAGAAACGATTGGGAAACAAAAAATATTAACACCTTTTTAAAACGTAGCGTAGAGGGTGCGTTAAAGGCGAGTGTTTCTAGCGAGGATTTTGAAAATTTAACCCTTTCCGATGATTTATCGGGTAGGTTCGAAGCTACTATGGGTACGGTATCGGGCGTAACGGCTGACAACGTAACTTCCGTTGCGGGTGATATTACTTACGGCGACGATACTTTTTACCATAACTTTTATGCAAGATACACTTTAAACGACCAAACGAAAATAGTCGACGTAACCGACAAACTTGACTTTAACGCTTTTTGGACGATAAACGACGCCGATTATTTACAGCAAAATACAGCAAACAAAAAAGACGTTGAAGTTAAAAATATCGGTAACAACAAAAAAGCCACGTTAAAATTAGGAACGGGAACGGGCTTTGTTGCAAAAACCCTTTCGTTTAACACTAAAAAACTGACTTCCGCCGTGGATATGACGGTAGACGGCAAAGATATTACCGTGGACAGAATAAGCGAGTTTTATTCCTCTTCGCCCACGGCAAAACCGACCAAAATCACGGCTACGTTAAAGGCGAACGGAACAACCCGTTTAAAAGATAAAACGTATACTTATACCATTTCTTCGTCGTCTGCTACGACCGAAAGCGGATATAAAGTACAAAGCTATTCTTTATCGGGTTTTGAAAATTCCACTTTAAAGGCAAAAATTTCGACTAGCGATTATGCTAGCAAGCTAGATATAACTTCTTCCACCTTTAATAGGAGCGGGCAAGCTAGCGGTTTAGAAAACGCTTTAAACGTTGATTGCAACTTATATAATTTTACCGCAACCAACTCCGATTTAAGCGTTAAAATGAATAGGTATACCATATCTTATTCTGCCGATTACACCGATTTATCGGGCGAAAACGATAAGATTACCGCAAGCGCCCAAAGCAGTTTAAAATCCTATTATTTTGCGGACGAAAACATAAATTTAAACAGCGGAAAATCCGATTCGCTTACTATGTCTACGGGCGGTTACACCTTTAACGGCTTTGTAAAAGACACGGCGTTTACTAGCGACTTTTTCTCCGAAAGCAACTTAAATAAAAACTATATGGTAAGCCGTGGTTCTTTCCATATGAATTATAACTTGTCTTTAGTTGCGACCGAACAAGAAAAGAAAGAGGGGTATTCGTATCGTAACCACGCCGTTATTATGAAAAAGGTAAAAGCGGGTACTAAAATAACCTTTAATTCCTTTACTTACAATGGTAGTGCTGTTAAATACGGAATAATTTTAGCAACCGAAATGGGCGTTCATGTTTATTATACAAACGGTAACAATTTATACGACTACGATTCGGGTTGGTTAACGGCTAGTGGGCAAGCGAAAGTGCACGATAAAGGCATTACGAACGAATACGTTAAAAATTCCGACGGGACCGCAACTTACACGGTCGACGGGACGCTATATCAAAATACTCCTGACAGACAGTATACTCTTTCCAAGAAATTTGACTACGTTTACGTTATGATAAACGTTATGTACGATACTAACGGCAACGTTACGAAAACGGAAAACACAGACCTTATAAAGGGAGCATTAAAAAACATTTCCGTAGACGGTATATATCAAGAAAACGTAAACACGGGCGATACCGATATAGACAAACAGACTCTAACGGGTTCGTACTACGTTTCGCAAGGTTCGTTCGGTATTACCGATACTACAAACGCCGATTATAAAAAGAGAATGAAAATAGTTATAACTCGTCCCGTTAAAAAGGGTACGGTTATTTCTTGGAACAGTAATACCGTTTCTGATTCTGCTTTTAGTGGTAGAACTTATCAATTCGGTTTTGTGGAGGCTAGCAGTCCCACAAGCAACCAACTCAGCGATTCGGGTTGGAAAACGACTGCTAATGGTTCGTATACGGTTAACGGCAACGGTAACGATTACGTTTATCTTATTATCAACGTATCCGCCGTGCAAACTTCTAATACTAGCACTTGGCTCGAACTCGGGTACGACGTAAACGAGCCAGCTACGATTTTTAATTTATTTAAGTTTAACGGTTATTTTAAGGCGACGGACACGGCTACAAGCGATTTAGCGTTTTCTATGCCCGCCCAAAACCTTAAATTACTAAGCTCGTTTAAGGCACAGAAATACGATATAACGTACAATTTTAACGACGGAAGCGGTACTGCCAAAAATAAAACCATTCGTTACGGAACGACTTTTGTTGCCGACGTTGCAACTCCCACGAGAAACAATTACGTTTTTTGTGGTTGGACTGTTACGTTTACTAGCGGAAAGTTATCGGATAGAGCCCAATATTATGAAACGGCTTACAATTATTCTACCGATACGCCCGTACAGCGTTTTACCAAAGTTCTATCGTCTACTATGATTTGCAATAATCAATGGACGGGACAGGTTACCTTTAAAAATCTTTGTGACGGAGAGGGCGGAAAAATTGTTTTAACCGCTCAATGGGCAAACAACAAGACTAACAATACTACCGTTTCTTCTGGGTATGTAAACGATACGACGGGGCTTAACTTAAACGGTAGCAATAAAAAAGAGTGGGGTTCTCAAAACGCAACCTCGGGGTATATTTCGGACAATACGCAACTTATGACCAACTTATACGGTAATTTTACGCAGACCGTAAAAATTTACCAAGAAGCTTGTAACTGGGGCGGGGGAACCGAATGGGATAACATGAGGTGGAATACGGCTATTATAGGGGTTTACCATTTCAACCAATATGGAGCAGATTATACTAGTTATTACGGTTCGAATACGAATAGATATTGGGAATCTTACACGATGTTTTTGCAAGACGGAACTAATTTCTACGGAAACATACCTCTTGGAACTATTTCAAATATCTCGTTTAAAGGCGGAACAAGAGATGATTTCTTTGGAAACGGTAAAAATTCCGCACCGACTAACGGAAAAGATTCCAACGGAAACTATAAATTTTACGAAGCGTTAAAACGTAGTTACGTCACCTTTACTGTGACGGGTAAAAGTGTAGGAAGTAAAGGCGGAACGATTACCGTAGACATGGCAATTCAATCCGTTAATTCGAATTATTCGGGTACTACGTATGGAATTACTTATACTTTGTCGGGTATGGATTCTTTCCCTGTGGACCTTATTTTATACGGTGATAGAACTAACTTTGTTGTTTTGTCCGACAAGCTAGTTAAGGGAACCGATAATAGCGGTAAGTATTTGAGTTATTCCAGTAGTACGGGTTCTTTAGGAGGGTATATAACTAATTATTCTCATTACGTGCCCAACGTTACTTTAAGTACCGATATGACCACTAAAGAAGCCTATACTTTTGAGTATAAACACACTAGAAATTCCGCTAGCACGGAATGGAGTTCAGCGTGTTGGACTACACCGCTTATTGTGTTGTACGACACTAAAGACGTTAATAAATATATATTTATTAGAGAAGACTGGGCAATGTATAAGTCGGATTCTACCTTAAACGTTAAAATACTCGATATGGTGGTAAAGAGGAATGGTATAGCAGATGCGGATTTAATCACTCGTTGGAATTCTTCTACCGTAAGGATTACCATACAAAAGAGTAATTCGTTCATACATATCAAATGGGAAATTGGTATAGGTAGCGGAGAAAGTGTCGGAGCGTATACTCAAGATTTGTATTTATATTATACCGACACTTCAACCGGACTTGCAATGTACGAAGAGAAAACGGACACAAATAAAACGAAATTTATTAAAAGTCATGCTTTTGGTACTCAAGTTAATGGTACAACGCCTTCGTATTCGGTAGATTCGATAGGTATAATGTTAACGGGTGAGGTCTGCGAGTTTGAAATAACTCAACCTATATATCCTATAACGCCTACGGATAATATTTATTTTGATAGTCCTAAGTCAAACTATGGTTACGGTGGGTGGTCAACAAGCGGAAATAATACCGACTGGTCAACGTTAGATTATTATTCAACTGTTAGTAGTGCTAATATAAGTGCAGGGCAGACCGGTAAATATTATATGTATATTAACAGCAATTTTGAACCGAACGGGAATACTAAAAACTGGACTACACCTTTAACTATAGCTTATACGGGTAACGTGTCTGATAAAAACGCAAGATTTTATCGTTTTGATAATGTTGATACTTCGGCGGTATTCGGTAGTGGAAATCATGCTAATTTGTCGGGAGGCGGAGCAACTGATACTAGTGTTGTGTTTGCTTCTTCTGCCAACTACGGGACTTATTATTACGATAGTACTGATTCAACTCAAGTGGGGAATTATTATAATGCCACTACAAGTAAACTGTTGCAACACGGATTATGTGCCGTAGAATTAAGTGTTTCTTCCGACGGTACTAGCTTTACTATGAAAAGGTACGTTTCAGACAGTTATATTACTATTGACTGGTACAATATAGCTAGTAATAACACAACGGCGTTTTGGACTAGTTATACTAGTAACGTATTAAACGGAAGCATTTATCAATCATACGGACTTGCACTTACTTGTGAATGGGCTAGTTATAATATCATAAAAGGCATAGGCGGAGTTTCGTAAGTATAACGTAATTTTTATATCTTATAAGAATAAATTTTTTGTTGTATGGAAAAACATTGTTTTTTATGGTTTATAAAACTATAAGAAGTAATCTTTTGCCATAAAAACACCGTTTTTATGCTTTATAGTGTGAAATACGGCGTCCGCAATTTTCGGACGCCGTTATTATATAATAAATCAGTATTGTGCAAAGCGGAGCGTTGCAAGGTAATAAGTAATAGTGAAAAGTGAAGAAGTGAGGATAAACAAATTGTGTAGTCGTTGTAGAGATAGTATGAAGTGAACAGTACATAATGAGGGGATTGCTACAGCCGTTTACAACGGCTTCGCAATGACGATAAAGAAAGGGAAAAAGCTATATAATCCATCATTCAGAGGTGGCTTAGCCACTTTTGTTTTTGCCGTGCTACTTGTGCAAGCCGTTGTGCGTAAACCTCTATATAAACCGTCATTCAGAGGAGCAAGGGACTTGCGACGTGGGAATCTCATCCGCATTATGCAAGACTGCGTCTTGCAAGTGAAGAGTACCTAACGGTACGTGAAGTTTGCTGTCGCAAGTGAAGTACGCCTATCGGCGAGTGAAGTTTGCCTTACGGCAAGTTGTGGATATACAAATTGTATAACCGCTCACGTAAGTGTATGAGCCGTTGTTCATAGTAGGAAAGGATTGCCACATTTGTTTGCAAAACTACGTTTTGCAAGTGTTGTGCATCTTGCAGTGCGTGAAGTTTTCCTACGGTAAGTGAAGTACGCCTATCGGCGAGTGAAGTTTGCCTTACGGCAAGTTAAGGATATGGATATTATATAGCTGTTGTAGAGATAGTATGAAGTGTATGGCACATAATGAAAGGATTGCCACACCGACTTCGTCGGTTCGCAATGACGGGTGGCACAGCCACTTTTTGTTGGTGGGTGAACTACTCGTACAAGCCGTTGCTTTATCAATGGCTTTCTATACAAACTGTCATTCAGAGGAGCAACGATTAGTTGCGACGTGGGAATCTCATCCTTATTAAAAAAGCTATATAATCTGTTATTCAGAATAATAAGAAAAAGCCTACTGAAAATTTTTGTAGAATTCTACGTTTTTTTTCAGTAGGATTATTATTAAGAGAATAAGACTATAAACGAAACCCCACGCCCCCACGCAAAAAGGCGTGGGGTATAAAATTATAACGACCGTTTAATTGTTGTTTTTTTCGATTATCGACTTATAGCCCCCGTTTCCGTAACGAATACACTTCGATACACGGGATAAAGTTGCACTTGAAATTTCGGTATGCTCTATAATTTCGTTATACGTTTTTCCCTCTAAAAGCATTTTTGCCGACTGTATTCTTTGGCTCATAGACTCCAACTCTTTAATCGTGCAGAGGTCCTCGAAAAAGTTTTCACATTCTTCTAAGGTTTCTAGTTTTAATATTTCTTTATAAAGTTCTTCTATCATAGGCTTATAGTTTTTTACCGTCATTGTTCACCTCTTAAAAAGCTTGCTCGGCCGATTTATTTAAAAAGCTTTTGGTTTTTTCGCTTAAAGGGTTGTCGAAAATTTGCTCGGGCGTGCCTTCTTCTTCTATTACGCCGTCCACCATAAATATTATTTTATCCGAAACGTTTTTGGCAAAATTCATTTCGTGCGTTACAATAATCATAGTTCTGCCTTCGTCCCTAAGCCCTTTTATTACCTTTAATACTTCGCCCGTAAGTTCGGGGTCTAATGCGGAAGTTGGTTCGTCAAAACAAAGAATATCGGGGGAGAGCGCCAACGCCCTTGCAATAGCCACCCTTTGTTGTTGTCCGCCCGAAAGTTCGCACGGGTAGTTTTTTATTTTGTCTTGCAAGCCTACACGCTCCAATATGTCGAGCGCTTTTTTTTCGTTGGAAATTTTTTCCGCCTTTAACGCTTGCTTTTTTTCACGACTTATAAGGTTTTGCCAAAAGTTTTTTAAGTATAAGCCGATTTTTTTAAAAAACGAAAGCTCTTTTGCGTTTTCTTTAATTAAAAGCTTTTTTTCTTTTTTCTTTTGTTTATAAAGTTCGTTAATTTCTCGTTTAGACTTTATATCCATTGCAAGCGTAATATTTTTTAAAACGCTGTATTGCGGAAATAAGTTAAAGTTTTGAAATACCATTCCTAGCGCCATGTTGCTTTTTTGCTTTTTTTCGGCGGGGAAAACTTTTACGCCGTCAACGGTAATTTCTCCGCTATCGGCTTGCTCCAAAAAGTTCAAACAGCGTAGTAGAGTGGTTTTACCGTTGCCCGAAGCTCCTATTACGGAAATAACCTGACCTTTTTCCATAGTAAAGCTTATTCCTTTTAAAACGTTGGTTTCGCCAAAGCTTTTATATAAATCTTTTACTTCTAAAAACGCCATAATCACACCTTGTAGTAAGAAAGTTTTTTCTCGATAAAGTTAAACAGCAACGTCAACAGTCCGTTAAATATTAAGTAGAATATAGCCGCATACAAAAACGGAGTTAAAACAACGTAAGTGTTAACTGCACTGGCGGCTGAGTTGTATAAGTCTATTATACCTGCTACCGACGCCAAAGCAGTGTCTTTTACCAAAGTTATTATTTCGTTACTGAGCGGTGGTACAGTCCTTTTTATTACTTGCATTAAAACAACTTTTTTAAACGTTTGATTTTTAGACAAACCTAAAACTTGTCCTGCTTCGTATTGTCCTTTAGGGATTGATTCTATGCCCGCTCTAAATATTTCTGAAAAGTAACAAGCATAATTTATCGAAAACGCAATAACGACAAATATAAATATTACGTCTGAAACACTGCAATTTAAATCGGACGATATTTCGGCAAGACCAACTTTAAAGAGCATATTGGGTAACATTTGAATAAACATTATTTGTAATAATAAAGGAGTGCCTCTAATTACCCAGATAATACATTTCATAAAATATTTAAGCGGTTTAAAGTTTGACATAGATGCTAGAGAAAATAATAGTCCTAAAGGTAAGCTTATAACAAGGGTAATGGCAAACAGTAGCACTGTTTGCCCTAAACCGTTTACAAGCTCTAGCATTATGTTAGAAAAATTGCTCATAAAAATTATCCTCTTACCGCCTCTTCTCCTGCGGAACCTTTTTCAACGCCTATAATTGCGTTTTTCATAGAATCTATAGTCGTGTATTTGTTTTCGTCTGCCTTATTTACTACTGCAACTTGTTTATTGCGGAGATAAGGTAAAGACATACACATTCCTTCGATTCTTTCGTCGGTAATCGTTAATCCGTTCCAAACCAAATCTATCGTTCCCGTTTGAAGGTTGCTTTCTTTAGCTGCCCATTCTATTAATAAAAATTCAACTTCTATATCGGTGGAATACGTTGCGTTAAGATAAGCGAATACTGCTTTTGCAAGTTCGATGTCAAATCCGACCAAACTTCCTGACTCGTCAAATGCGATAGGCGCGAAAAGGGTGTAACCTATAACAACTTTTTTTCTTGAGACCAATTGCGTCCAAGAGTCGTCCGTCGCCGAAGCTTTATCGTTTACGCTTTCGGGAGTAATAAGTTTTTCACTAGATAGATTATACTTTTCGCTAATAGTAGAATAATCGGTGTCGCAAATAGCGATGAGAGCTTCGTTTATTTTTGAAATTAAGGCATTGTTTCCTTTTTTTGCGGCTATTCCGTATTGTTCGGTTGCAAGGCCAACGTCTTTAATTACTAACTTGTCTTTTAAGCTTCCGTTACTAGTATAATATCCAGCCATAACAGAGTCGATAACGGCTACGTTGATTTCGTTTTGGTTGAGTTTTATTAATGCGTCAAGTTGTGATTCATAGGTAATACATTCTTTTCCTATGGCAAGTTTTTCGGTCTTACCGCAAGCGGTGACTGATAAACAGCAAGTAAACGCAAGCATTAAACAAATTG
>CAZRMT010000035.1:0-15524 GCA_964601265.1 uncultured Christensenella sp. | reverse complement strand
AATTTGAACGAAAACGATATTGAATTTATTTCGCAATTAAAAAACGATTGCATAACTTGTCAAAACGAAGTTACTTTAACGTATAACGGAAAATCATTTGTTATAGAACCAAGAGGAAAAGCCGTTCACGTTTATGCTTACGGCAAGGATTTAGGCGACTATGAAAGCTTTGACGATTTATTGCTTAATCATAAAATCGACGGAAAAGCTTTAATTGAAATCGTTTCTAAACTCGATTGCAACGATTAAAAGCTTATATTATATTACGAAAAGAGGACTTAGCGAATTTGAACTGCACCACAAAAGTTTATCAAGCTTTTGGGGTTGCGTCAGAATTACTACGTCCTCTTATTTTTATAAAATTCCCGTTAAAAATATCTCTACTCCTATGGCTATTAAAATCACTCCGCCGAGAATAGAAGCCTTGTTTTTCAACTTATAGCCGAACTTTTTGCCTATAATCACGCCTATTACGCACAGAATAAAGGTAACGAGAGCGATTATTAAAGAGCTTATTAACGCATTTAAAACGCCGTATTCGGCAATGGTAAAACCGACGGACAAAGCGTCGATAGAGGTTGCAACGCCTTGTAACAACAGTCCGCCTATTCCAAGCGTTTTACTCTCCTCTTCTTCAGTTTTTTTAACGGCGTCGACAATCATTTTTATGCCCAAAAACACCAAAAGCCCTAACGCTATATACGGAATAGCCTTTTCAAAAGACGAAAAAATCTTTATTACCGTATGCACGCAAAACCAACCTATCATAGGCATTAACGCCTGAAAAAAAGCAAAGGTTCCCGCAATTAAAAAAGTTTTCCGTTTGGAAACGCTGTTTTCGTTTAAACCGTTCGCCATAGAAACGGAAAAGGCGTCCATAGCAAGCCCGACGCCTAGCAAAATGCTGTTTAATATAAACAAAGTTTTCTCCTTAAAAAACCGAACGCCACCGCTTTTTAGTTGCGCTCGGTTATATTTTTATTCGCCGTCATTTTTTATATTACTTTCGCTCTCGATATAAAACGGTCTTTGTTTCACCTCTTTATAAACGTGCGAAATATATTTGCCCTGTATTCCCATAAAAAACGATATCAGCCCCGTGAAAAATCCGCCGATACACAAAAAGTACAGCCACGACTTAACCGAAAGCGAACACGCCGAACATATAAGACAAGCGACGGTACCCAAAAATCCCGTGCAAGCCAAGAATACTCCGATAAAAGAAATAAGCGTCATCGGGAAAGAGGAAAAGGAAAAAATCCCGTCCATAGCGTACTTAAAAAGCTTTTTAAACGACCATTTCGTTTCGCCTGCGCTTCTTTGTACGTTTTCAAACTCTATCCACTTGGTTTTAAAACCAACCCAACCGAACATTCCCTTTGTAAAACGGTTTTTTTCACCCATTTCAAGCAAGGCGTTAACGAATTTTCTCGTCATAAGACGATAATCTCTCGCCCCGTCTACAAGCTCCGTTTCAGACACTTTATTCATAATTTTATAGAACTTTCTGGCGAAAAACGACCTTATTTTAGGCTCGCCCTTGCGGGTAACTCTACGGGTAGCAACGCTTTCATATCCTTCTTCCGTAATGGCTTTAAACATTTCGGGCAAAAGCGACGGAGGGTCTTGTAAATCTGCGTCGAGCAACGCAACGTAATCGCCTTTTGCGTTTTTTATCCCTGCGTAAATTGCGCTTTCTTTTCCGAAATTTCTAGAAAACGAAACGTATTTTACCCTCTCGTCTTTTAACGCCAACTCTTTCATAACGTTTAGCGTTTCGTCATTTGAGCCGTCGTCCACAAACAACAATTCAAAGTCTAGTTTTTCCATTAAAAGAGTTATTTTTTTAAATTCTTCGTAAAAAATCGGCAAAGCCTCTTGCTCGTTATAGCAAGGAACGACCATGCTGATTAGTTTTTTATTAGTCTTTTCTTCCATACGTAATATATTACCATTTATTAAGAAATTTGTAAACCCAAAATGGCAAATAAAATGAATTTCCCCTATTTTATAACACGATACCATTTAAAAAGCTGACGAATTTTCGTCAGCTTTTTAGTGAGATTGTTTTTTCGCTATTATTTGTTAAGTACGGGACCTGCTTTAACAAGAGCCTTTCCTGCTTCGTTGGTTTCGTATTTAGCAAAGTTCTTAATAAATCTTCCCGCAAGGTCTTCTGCCTTAACTTCCCAATCCTTTGCGTCAGCGTAAGTATCTCTCGGGTCTAAAATCTCGGTAGCTACTCCGTTAAGAACGGTAGGTACTTCGAAGTTAAAGTAAGGAATAGTCTTTGTGGGAGCTTTGTTAATGTCTCCGCTCAAAATAGCGTCGATAATTCCTCTCGTGTCTTTAATGGAAATACGTTTACCAGTTCCGTTCCAACCGGTATTGACTAAGTAAGCCTTAGCTCCGCTCTTTTCCATTTTCTTAACGAGTTCTTCAGCGTATTTAGTAGGATGAAGCTCTAAGAAAGCTTGACCGAAACATGCCGAGAAAGTAGGCGTGGGTTCGGTTATTCCTCTTTCCGTTCCCGCAAGTTTAGCGGTAAATCCCGACAAGAAATAGTATTGAGTTTGTTCGGGCGTTAAAATAGAAACGGGAGGCAATACTCCGAATGCGTCAGCCGACAAGAAGATTACGCTCTTTGCGTCGGGAGCCGCGGATATAGGACGAACGATGTTGTCGATATGGTCGATAGGATAAGAAACACGGGTATTTTCCGTTACGCTCTTATCGGCAAAGTCGATTTTTCCGTTTTCGTCCAAAGTAACATTTTCAAGCAATGCGTTTTTCTTTATAGCGTTGTAAATATCGGGTTCGGAATCTTTATCGAGGTTGATAACCTTTGCGTAGCATCCGCCCTCGAAGTTAAATACTCCGTTGTCGTCCCAACCGTGTTCGTCGTCGCCGATAAGCAAACGTTTGGGGTCGGTAGAAAGGGTGGTTTTACCCGTTCCCGAAAGTCCGAAGAAGATAGCGGTATTCTTTCCGTCCATATCGGTGTTAGCCGAACAGTGCATAGAAGCGATACCCTTTAAAGGTAAATAGTAGTTCATCATAGAGAACATACCCTTCTTCATTTCTCCGCCGTACCAAGTGTTTACGATAATTTGTTCACGGCTGGTGATGTTGAACATAACTGCGGTTTCGCTGTTAAGTCCGAGTTCTTTATAGTTTTCGACTTTCGCCTTAGAAGCGTTGTAAACGATAAAGTCGGGTTCGAAGTTTTCAAGTTCTTCTTTGGTAGGCTTAATAAACATATTCGTTACAAAGTGAGCTTGCCAAGCAACTTCAACTATGAAACGGATAGCCATACGAGTATCCTTGTTTGCTCCGCAGAAAGCGTCTACTACGTAAAGTTTTTTATTAGAAAGTTCTTTAACGGCAAGCTCCTTAACGCTGTTCCAAGCCTCGATAGAAGCGGGGTGGTTATCGTTTTTGTAGCTGTCGCTAGTCCACCAAACGGTGTCCTTGCTCATTTCGTCCATAACGATATACTTATCTTTGGGCGAACGTCCCGTATAAATACCGGTCATAACGTTTACCGCGCCCAACTCGCTTACCTGTCCTTTTTCATAGCCGGTAAGGTCTGCTTTTGTTTCTTCGTTAAACAATTCGTCGTAAGAAGGGTTGTAAACAACTTCGGTAGTGCCGACAATTCCATACTTTGCTAAATCGATTTTTTTCATAGAATACACCTCTTTTTTGATTTTTCTTTAAGTTTCGGCTTGAAAAAGTTTATTTAAAAGCCCGAATTTTCACAATATTATTATATATTATTTTTTTAAATAAGAAAACTGTTTTTTTAAACAAAATAATTTTTCGTGTATATTTTGCCTAAAAAAGCCGTTTTTATTCAGCTTTTTGTTCTAAAGCTCTTTGTTTGTCCAACTTTTTATTTCTGAAATAAATACTTACTCCCGTAATTATCATTGCAAAATTTATAATATAAAAAACAAACGCAACAATCGGTATCCAAGTTAAGCTACCTTCGTTTACCCATTTGAAAATCTTACCTAAAATTCCGCAAACGTATCCGAAGCCTATCAAAGACATAAACAAAAGGCTGGTACCCTTTGTGGTTTTAGCTTTGTAAGCTTTTACGATATTAAACGGCCAAGAAGCTCCGAAGCACACTATCATTATAACTTCGCAAACGTCAACTAAAGTTCCCATAAATTTATCCTCCTAAATATTTTTACATATCCTTTCTTCTGTAATCGGGCAAGATTTGAGGCGAAAGTTTGGTCGGTTTAATTCCTGCGTTTTCAAGTTCCTTTTCAAACTCTTTAACGTGAGAAAGCGTAAGCGTACCTACCTTTACTTTTTTAGCCTTTTCGCTAGCCGATTTTCCCGCGTCTCTTCCGAATACTATAATATCGAGAAGCGAGTTGCCCATAAGTCTGTTTCTTCCGTGAATTCCTCCTACCGCTTCGCCTGCAACGAACAGGTTTTTAACGCAAGTGGTTTCACAAGAAGCGTCTATATCTATTCCGCCGTTTTGATAGTGAAGGGTGGGATAAACCAAAATAGGTTCTTTTCTTATATCTATTCCGTATTTTCCGAACATTCTCATCATTGCGGGAATTCTCTTTTCAATAGTTCCCTCGCCGTTGATTTGTTCAATCATAGGAGTGTCGAGCCAAACGCCTTCGCCGTCGGTGGTCTTTATACTGTTGCTTCTCTTTTTACATTCTCTTATGATAGAAGCCGCCGTAACGTCCCTCGTTTCAAGCGAGTAAACGAAAGGTTGCCCCTCTTTGTTTACGAGTTGCGCTCCGAGCGAACGTACTTTTTCCGTAACCAACGCGCCGAAAATTTGAGTGGGTTCGGCAACGCCCGTCGGGTGGTACTGCAAGGTGTCCGCATACAAAAGCTTTGCGCCCGCTCTATACGCCAAAACCAAACCGTCCGCAGTTGCGCCGTAGTGATTGCTCGTAGGGAAGCCTTGATAATGAAGTCTGCCAGCTCCGCCCGTTGCGATAACTACCGTTTTAGCCTTTGCAACCAAAATTTCTTTGGTTTCCATATTCATTAAAACAGCGCCCGCAGCGTTTCCGTTTTCGTCTTTGATAATTTCGATAGCGGCTGTAAAGTCTACCACGGGAATATTTCTGTTCAACACCTCGTCTCTGAGAGTTTTCATAATTTCAGCGCCCGAATAGTCCTTACAAGCGTGCATTCTCTTTCTCGAAGTTCCTCCGCCGTGCGTGGTTATCATATTGCCGTTTTCGTCCTTATCGAACATAACGCCCAAATCAGAAAGCCATTTACTAGCGTCGGGAGCCTCGGTAACGAGTTTTTCGAGTAGCTCGGGTTTAGCGCAGAAATGACCGCCTCCGAAAGCGTCTAAATAGTGAATGGCGGGACTGTCGTTTTCTTTATCCGCAGCCTGAATTCCGCCCTCCGCCATCATCGTGTTGGCGTCGCCTATACGGAGCTTGGTAACTATCATAACGTTAGCGCCGTTTGCGTGAGCGGTAATAGCGCAAGAAGAACCTGCACCGCCTCCGCCTATTACCAAAACGTCTACGTCGTAATCGGGCTTGGATAAATCTATATCCATATCCGCCACACGGGATTTTCCTTGCAATAAATCGGCAAGTTCGTGGAGAACCTTTCCGCCCTTATTTTTTCCGACTTTAAGATTTTCGTAAGCGGATTCTATATAGTCGGGGTGATTTTCCTTTAAAACGGCGTCTTTTTCTTCCGCCGTCATTCTACGGAACAGGTTGTTAAGTCTTTCGGCTCTCGTCGCTTCGACTTTTTTCATCGAAGCCAACTGTTCGTCGGTATAAGCGTACATATCCTTTCTCCTTACTTTTCTATTTCTCTATGGTTGTAAAGCTCTTTGAGTTCTTCTACGGGCTTGCCCATAATATCTTCCATAAGCTTGTTAAAGTCGCCCGCGTTAATTTCGGCAACTCTCTTTTCAAGATGTTCCGACTTGGGCGCTATATATTTTCCGTAAAGACGTCTTGCGAGTTCCGCCACCTGCGGGTGAGAAATACCTGCGGGGCATCTAGACGAACAAACTCCGCACATTACGCAGTCAAAACTTTCTTCCGCGCATTTTTTGTATTCGCCCCTTTGAGCGTATGCGATATACTGCATTACGTTAAGTCCTTGCGTACAAGATTTCGTACAAGCGTTACACCCTATACAACTGTATATTTCGGGATAAAGTTGCATCATAATCTGTTCGGTAGGCTTAATTGCGTTTATATCGTAAACTTGCTTCACTAGCGGGAAGAACGGAAGCGTCGCAACGTACATTCCTTCTTCTACTTGTTGTTGACAAGCAAGACAGGTTTTCAACTCTTGTTGACCTTTTATTCGGTAAATAGTCGCGCAAGCTCCGCAAAAACCGTTTCTGCAACCGCAACCTCTGACGAGTTGGTACCCTGCGTACTCCATAGCTTTCATTATGGTAAGAGAGGAAGGCACTTCGTATCTTTTACCGAAAAAATAAACGTTTACTTTATTTTCCATTATTTACTCCTTATAACGGTTTACCCGTTAATCGCCTTATAGCGTGGTTTTTAATACTCGTCGGGCAATTCGTCGAGTTCGTCCATACGGAATACGGGACCGTCTTTACAAACGAACTTGTCTCCGACGTTACATCTTCCGCATTTACCTATACCGCATTTCATTCTAAGTTCCAGCGTCGTATAAACTCTGTCCCTCGTGAACCCGAGTTCTTCAAGTCCCGCTAGCGTAAATTTAATCATAATAGGCGGTCCGCACAAAACTGCCGTCATAGAAGAATCTAATCCCAGCTCTTTTACGTACGCAGGCACGAAACCTACGTGTCCGTTCCAACCCTCTTGCGGTCTGTCGGTGGTAAGGTATACTTCGAAGTTTTCCTCGTTCGTCCATTCCTCTTGAATTTCCTTTGCGAAAACCAAGTCGTCCATACTTCTTGCGCCGTACACAATAACCACTTTGCCGTAATTTTTTCTATAATGTCTTACGTAGTTGATTACACTTCTAAGCGGAGCAAGTCCTATACCGCCCGCAATGAAAAGCAAATCTTTACCCTTAAAATCGGTTTCCACGGGGAAGTTTTTGCCGTAAGGTCCTCTAACGGTAATTTGTTGTCCGACCTCTATTGCGTGGATAACTTCCGTTACGCAACCGCATTTTTTAATGGAGAACTCCATATATTCTTCGTTCGTCGGCGAAGAAGTAATGGAAAACATACATTCTCCGACCCCCGGGATAGACACCATGGCGCATTGCCCGGGCATATGAATAAAGGGTTTTTTCCCGTCCGGCGTAACCACACGGAAAGTTTTTACGTCGGGAGTATCTTGTCTTATGTCGGTAACAACCGCAACGTGAGGAATAAGATTTTCGTTAACCATTATTCTTTCCCCCTATCTTTTTAATAACTTTTATGATGTTGAGGTGTTGCGGACATTTGTCTACGCACCTTCCGCACCCTACGCAAGAATACGTACCATTATACTGCGAAGGATAGTACACCAATTTATGCATAAAGCGTTGACGATACCTTTGCATTTGAGTGGTTCTGGGATTTCCGCCCGCCATTTGCGTAAAGTCGGAATACATACACGAATCCCAACAACGGAACCTTATTATATCTTTATTAGTCGAAAAATCCCTTATGTCGAAACATTGACAAGTAGGACAAACAAAAGTACACGCTCCGCACCCCAAACACGCTTCCGACAACTCTTTCCAATCGGGCAAATCGAACAACTCGTTTAAGTTTTCGGGTTTGAAACGAGAAATATCGAGGTGCGTATAAGGCAATTTTTCAAGAATTTCTTTCGTATTGCTCTTAATTTCTTCTACCTCTTTTTCTCCGCCCTTTTCTTCGAGGTCTTTCGTAATAGCTAAAACTCTTTCGCCCCTTTCGGTGTTGGCGTTCATATACAAATAGTTTTCGTCGAGATAGCAAGTAACGTCGCCTTGGGGACAAGTTGCGTCAATTCCGAAAACGGTACAGAAACAACTCTCTTTTGGTTTAGAACACGCCATAGTGAAAATTATTCCGTTTTCTCTTCTCGCTTTATAATAAGTGTCAACGGGTTCTTGTAAAAATACGTTGTCAAGCACCGAAAACGCCTTGTAGTCGCAAGCTCTTATTCCGAAAATAACGTATTCGGATTTTTCCTCTCTCACGTCTATTATTTCAAGATTTTTTCCTTCCTTTTTAAAACGCATCATATCTTCGCTTTGCGGGAAGAAAACGTCTTTCGGGGATTTTACCGTTTTAAGCGTGTCCAAATCGAACTCGCTTTCCTCGGTATAGTATCCGAAATTTACTTGTCCTGCCTTTTTAATCGGCATATAGACGGGCATTTTGTCGGAAACGGCTTTAAAAAACGCTTTGAGATTTTCTCTTTTAATCTTAATCATTTTTTACCCTCCCCGTTAAAAACTGCCGTAGGCTCTACGTCGGAAACGGTGTATTCGGTAAGCGGAGTTTTTCCTTCGCTCGACTCTCCCGCTTGATAATCGCCGTAGAAAGAATCTATATCTTTTATGAATTTTCTGTTTAACAAATGCAACGGAATTCTTTCGGGACACACTCTCGAACATTCTCCGCAATCGGTACAACGTCCCGAAACGTGGAAAGCTCTTATCACGTGGAAAAGCTGTTCCTCGAAGCTTACCGTGTTAGCCTTTGCCGAAACACCCGACTTAGGATTGTCGAACACGCATTTAATACACGAACAAGCGGGACAAACGTTTCTGCAAGCGTTGCAACGGATACATTTGGAAAGTTCGCTCTTCCAAAAAGCAAAACGCTCGTCGCTAGTCATACTTTCGAGTTCTTTTACCTTGGAAAATCTGTCTATTTCCGCCTCTTTCATTTCGTGAAGCACGATTTCCTCGTCGGCGTAAGCAAATTTTTTACTTTTACACGTACGGCATTTTTCCAAAAGAACTTCGCCTTTTTCCGCTTCCTTTTTGCCGTAAACGGTATCGAAAACCGCTTTATCGCCGTCGTAAAAAGCGTCGGTTACGGAAGTAATATCCTTTTTCTCTAAAAGATAGTTGTCGAGTTTTCCTTGACACTCAACGCCGATAACGTAAACGTTGTCTTTGTTTATTCTATGCTCTTTAACGAGTTGGTTAAAGCTGTAAGTGTCGCAAGGCTTTAAAAAGACAGCCGTCTTTCCCTCTTTTTTGGAAATCTCTATAAGATATTTTGAAAGATTAGCTCCGCAAAAGTCGTTGTAAACGAAATCTTTAAGTTGTTCCTCTTTTTCAAAAGTTGCGGGAGAGGGGTCGTAGATAAATTCGCCCTTTTTCCAACCGACTACTCTTTGAACTTTACCTTCGGACAGCAAAGACGAGGCTTTTTCAATTAAAGCTTTTTCTAAATCAGTCATTTTGCTCTCCTTTTACTCTTAAATCGCTTAATTTTTTATTTTCGCCGAGCGAAGTAACCTTTGCAACGAAATCGTTCATTACTGTAGAAAACTTTACGCCCTCCGCAGCGGAAACCCACTCTACTCTCGTACGTTCTTTTTCAATTCCCAAATAATCCAAAAAACTGAAAAGCAACGCCATTCTTCTTCTCGTATAATAGTTACCCGTTACGTAGTGGCAATCGCCGGGGTGGCAACCGCAAAGAATTACTCCGTCCGCTCCACGCTGAAACGCTTTTAATATAAACGAAGGATTAACTCTACACGAACAAGGCACTCTTATAATTTTTACGTTTGCGGGATAACTTAATCTGCTAGAACCCGCCAAGTCCGCGCCCGCATAAGAACACCAGTTACAACAAAAGGCGACTATGTTAGGCACAAACTCTTTTTTCTCTTGATTTATCTCTTGCATATAGCTTCAACCTCCGATAAAATCTGTTGAGAACTAAATCCCGAAAGGTCCATCGCTCCCGAAGGACAAGTAACCGTACACGCTCCGCAACCTTGACAAACGGCAGGATTAACTTGAGCAACTCTTCTTATTTCGGTCTTACCTCCGCCAAGACGGAACTCTTTATCTACGTAGGTTATCGCTCCGTATGCGCAAACGTTAGCGCACTGCGAACAACCGTTACACATATTTTCGTTGGAATGAGCCACGCACGGATTAGTCTTTAAATGGTCTTTAACGAGCAAGCCTATAACCTTGGAAGCGCACGCGGACGCTTGCGATACCGTTTCGGGTATATCCTTAGGTCCTTGACACATTCCCGCCAAATACACGCCCGCCGTAGGACTTTCTACGGGACGGAGTTTTGCGTGGGACTCGTTCATAAAGTTATTCGTATCTATACTTGCGGTAAGTAAAGTCGCAATTTTTCTAACCGAGGGTTCGGGTTCTATCGCAACTGCCAAAACAACCAAATCGGAAGCAATGACTTTTTGCTCGTTTTCGATAAGGTCGGAACCTTGAACCATAAGTTTTCCGTTTTCTTCGTAAACCTTTCCGACTTGTCCTTTTATATAGTCTACGCCGTATTGTTCTACCGCGCGCCTATAAAACTCGTCGTAGTTTTTACCGGGCGTTCTCACGTCTATATAGAACACGTGAACTTCGGTATCGGGATATTTTTCACGAATTAACATCGCGTGCTTTGCGGTATACATACAACACACTTTGGAGCAGTACGGCTTTCCGCAACCCGAAACGTCTCTTGACCCCACGCACTGAATAAAGGTGATAACCTTGGGGTGCGTTTTATCGGACGGACGGAGCAAAACGCCGTTCGTGGGACCTGCCGCATTCATAAGTCTTTCGAGTTCCAACGAAGTTATAACGTCTTTATTGTCCGCATATCCGTATTCGTTAAAGGCAGAAATATCAAAGGGACGGAAGCCCGTGGCAACCACTATCGCGCCGTATTCTCTTTCGATGATTTCGTCTTTCATCTCGTAGTTTATTGCGCCCGCTCCGCAGAATTTTTGGCAAATTCCGCACTTGCCCGTTTTGAGTTTTAAACACTGCTCGGGGTCTATAACCGCGACGTTGGGGATTGCTTGCGCAAAAGGTATATATATCGCGGTACGGTTGTTTAAATTCATATTGAATTCGTTAAGTCCCTTTTTAGAGGGGCATTTTTCCATACAAACTTTACAGCCCGTACACTTCGTTTCGTCAACGAATCTCGCTTTCTTTCTTATTTTTACTTTAAAGTTACCTACGAATCCCTTTACGTCCTCGACTTCGGAATAGGATAGAATGTCTATCTTTTCGTTTTGAGCGCAGTCAACCATTTTAGGCGTTAAAATACACGCGGAACAGTCTAACGTCGGGAAAGTTTTATCGAGTTGCGCCATTCTTCCGCCGATAGTCGGATTTTTTTCGACGATATCGACAGGAAAACCTGCTTCCGCTATATCGAGCGCCGTTTGAATTCCCGCAATTCCTCCGCCTATTACGAGCGCTCTTTTAATAACGGGGCTTTCTCCCGCAATTAAAGGCGTATTGAGTTTAACTTTGGCAATGGCGGTACGCAGTAAAATAAGCGCTTTTTCGGTTCCCTCTACTTTATCCTTATGTATCCAAGAACACTGCTCTCTTAAATTCGCTATTTCCACCATATACGGGTTTAGCCCTTCTGCTTCGACTGTCTTTCTAAAAGTCGCCTCGTGCATTCTCGGAGAACAAGAGCCTATAACAACGCCCGTAAGAGAATTTTCCCTTATGGCTTTTTTAATTAGCTGTTGTCCGTTTTCCGAACACATATATTGATAGTTTTCGGCGTACACTACTCCCGATTCGCTTTTAATAAGCTCGGTAAGCTTTTCTACGTCTACGGTTGCGGCAATATTGCTTCCGCACCAACAAATGAACACACCTATTCTCTGCATATTACTCTCTCTTACGTTTATTTATTGAATTTTCTGTACGCGCTGACAAGTAATTGTTGCGGTACTAACTCGTCTACCATAGGCGGAATATCTTCCGCTTTAATTTGATTGTTGCCTTGCATTCTCGTAACGGTCGTTCTCACCGCCTCTATAACGCCTTGCGGAGCAACGCCTCTAGGACACCTTTCCACACACGCCATACAAGACAAACAATGCCATATAGCCTTACTTTCAAGTAGTTTATCTATTTTTCCGTTAAGCACGAACGACACGAATTGATGAGGCTTTATGTCCATTTCTTTAAACGCGGGACATCTGCCCGAACACTTTCCGCACTTCATACATTTTCTAACGTCGGTTCCGCTTATGGATAAAACGCTTTCTTGAATTTCGGATTTATTCATCGTCGTTCACCCCCAAAGCGTCAGCCAAAAGCTCGGTAAAGTACTTCACCTCTAACACTCCTCCGCCGTTCACTTGCAAGTTATACAAGCATAGCGGGCAAGCGGTTATAACCGTTTCGGCGCCGTGGTCTTTTGCGCTTTTTAAAACCATAGAACTTCTTTTTTCGGCAAGCGATTTATCGTTAAACGCCACGTACGCCCCGCAACACTCGTTACGCATAGGGTACTTAACGGGCGTTCCGCCTATCGCCGTGATAAAATCTTCTATAATCGAAGGATTTTCGGGATTGTCGAAAGCCAAAACGTTGCTCGGTCTTAACAGCAAACAGCCGTAATACGCTCCCACTTTTTTATTTAAGGGTTTTACGACTTTTTCTTTTATTTTATCGAACCCGACGATATCGCGTAGCATTTCGAGATAATGAATTACTTGCGTTTCGCCCGAATACGCTTCGTCTAACTTTAAGTAATTATTGGCTTTAAAACGGATATTGTCGTCGTTTTTCATATCGTCGTTTACACGCTTAATTACGTTGTGGCACGCCGAGCAAAGCGTCAAAAGCTTTCCTCCGTGGTTTTTTGCGTAATCGAGCGCTCTCACGGCGGACAACTTCGTCGCAATCTCGTCCCTCGCCGTCGGATAAACGGCTCCGCAACATTGCCAATTTTCAATTTCTTCCATTTCTACGCCTAAAGCCAAAGCAGAACGTCTTGCATACTTGTCAAGCTCTTTTGCTTTGGTCTTTAACGTACAGCCGGGATAATAACTAATTTTCATTTATCCTTTCCTTAAAAGAATTTATTTTTTATGTGGATACGCCATATCTTCGGGACGGAAAACTTCGTCGAATTTTTCTTCCGTTAAAAATCCCAAAGCAATGCACGCCTCTTTAAGCGAAATATTTTCTTTATGCGCCTTTTTAACCGTTTTTGCGGCGTTTTCATATCCGATATACGGATTAAGCGCGGTTGCAAGCATTAAAGAGTTGTGAAGATTGTATTTCATCTTATCTCTGTTTGCAACGAGTCCGCTCACGCATTTGTCGTTAAAGGAAATCATTCCGTCGGCTAAAAGCCTTGCAGACTGCATAAAGTTATATATTATAACGGGCATAAACACGTTGAGTTCGAAATTGCCTTGCGACGCTCCGAACGAAACCGCTACGTCGTTACCCATTACTTGCACCGCCACCATAGTAAGCGATTCGCATTGAGTGGGATTGACTTTCCCGGGCATTATCGAAGAACCGGGTTCGTTTTCGGGAATTTTTATTTCCCCTAAACCGTCTCTCGGACCCGAAGCAAGCCATCTTACGTCGTTTGCGATTTTCATAAGGTTGCAAGCAAGCGCTTTTAACGCTCCGTGAGCAAACACCATTGCGTCCTTACTCGTTAGCGAATGGAATTTGTTTTCCGATGAATAGAAAGCCTTTCCCGTGATTATGCTTATTTGCTTTGCCGCCTCTTCTCCGAAACCTTCGCAAGCGTTAAGTCCCGTTCCCACGGCGGTTCCGCCTACGGCTAAATCTCTTAAAAAGTCAACGGCTACTTTAAGCTGTTCTTTCGCCTTTTCTATCATCACTCTCCAACCGCTTATTTCTTGCGAAAAAGCAATCGGAACAGCGTCTTGCAAGTGCGTTCTTCCGCTTTTGACTATTCCCTCGTTTTCCTTTTCAAGTCTTTTAAAGGTGTCTATCAACTTGTCCATAGCGGGATAAAGTTGATCCTCTATCGTCGTTACTGCGGCAATATGCATAGCCGTCGGGAAAGTGTCGTTCGAACTTTGCGATTTGTTTATATCGTCGTTGGGGTGCAAAAGTCTTTTGCCCGCAATGGCGTTTCCGAGGTTTGCAACGACTTCGTTTACGTTCATGTTGGACTGCGTTCCGCTACCCGTCTGCCATACTGCCAACGGGAAGTTGTCGGAGTGTCTGCCCGCCAAAAGTTCGTCGCACGCCTTAACTATTGCGTCCCTTTTTTCTTGCGGTAACGTTCCGAGCTTGCAGTTTGCAATTGCGGCCGCTTTTTTCAATACCACCAAAGCGCGAATTACTTCCTTAGGTATTTTTTCAACGCCTATTTTAAAGTTCTCGTAACTTCTTTCGGTTTGCGCTCCCCAATATTTATCTGCGGGGACTTTAATTTCCCCCATCGTGTCTTTTTCTATACGATAATTCATTTCTCTCTCCGCTTAAATGTTTACTTGCGAAATAACTTCTTTCAATACGTCTGCGCTGTGTTGAAGTTTTTTAACTTCTTCATCGGTCAAAATAGGATTGATTTTTCCGCAAACTCCGTTACGACCGACTATGTTTATGGTACTTAAACAAACGTCCGAAATTCCGTATTCGCCGTGCATCATAGTAGAAACGGTCATAGCCGTGTTAGCGTTGTCGGTAACTGCCTTTACTATGTGGCATACGGTAGAAGCTATCGCATAGAAAGTCGCGCCCTTTCTGGAAATTACCATAGCGCCCGACTCTTTTACGTATTTTTCAATAGCTTCGGTGTCTATTTTAGCCGTCAACAAAGAAGAAGTTTCAATTGCTTTTTGATATTCCATTATAGGCATACCGGCAATTCTCGAAATCGACCAAGGCGAAAATCCCGAATCACCGTGTTCGCCGAACATATATGCGTGAACGTTACCCACTTCTAAATTGCAGTATTCCGCAATTCTCGCACGAAGTCTTGCCGTGTCTATTATTGCTCCCGAACCTATAATCTTGTTTTCGGGAATTCCCGACAAACGGTTAAAGGTGTAGGTTAAAATATCTACGGGGTTAGAAACTATTATGTAAACGGCGTTGGGAGCCTGTTTCGTTATTTCGGGTATAATCGACTTTTGAATGGAAATGTTGGTTTGAATGAGTTCCAATCTCGATTGTCCCGGTTTTCTTGCGATACCCGAGGTAATAATGACTATGTTGGAGTCCTTTGCGTCTTGATATCCGCCCGCATAAACGATACAAGAGCTGTCGTACGACAAACCTTGACGAATGTCTAGCGCCTCTCCCATAGCTCTTTCGCCGTCTATATCTATTATGACTATTTCCGACGCTAAATTTCTGCAAGTTAAGGAGTATGCAATGGTAGCTCCTACTCTTCCGCTTCCGATGATTGTTATCTTGTTCATAATTCCGCCTCCTATGGCTTTTTCTTAAAACGTTATTTTCCGAATAAATTATATACATATAATTTAGCCCATTTTCGCAAAAAAATCAAGTGTTTAGTCGGTTAAATCAAAACGCTTTATTATAAGGTTTTACGTTTTCTTTTGTTTTTCGAGTTTATTATACCACACAAACGGGAATAT
>CAZRMT010000034.1:0-16389 GCA_964601265.1 uncultured Christensenella sp. | reverse complement strand
TGCTTGACGCTTAATTTATAATGCAATTATTCTTCGTACCCGTTGGGATTTTTCAACTGCCAATTCAAGGAGTCTTTACACATATCGTCCAAAGTCTTGGTCGCTTTAAATCCTATAAGGTCGTACGCAAGCGACGGGTCGGCGTAACACTGCGCAACGTCACCGGGACGGCGAGCAACGATTTTGTAAGGAATTTCCTTGCCCAACGCTTTTGAGAAAGCTTTTACCATATCCAAAACGCTGTAACCGTGTCCCGTACCGAGGTTTACGATAAACAATCCGCTACCCGTAAGCAATTTTTTAACCGCTTGAACGTGTCCGATTGCAAGGTCTACTACGTGAATGTAATCTCTTACGCCCGTTCCGTCGGGAGTATCGTAATCGTTTCCGAAAACGTTAAGATAGGGACGTTTGCCGATTGCAACTTGCGTGATATAAGGCGAGAGGTTGTTGGGAATTCCGTTGGGATCTTCGCCAATCATACCAGACTCGTGCGCTCCTACGGGGTTAAAATAACGTAAAATCGCAATATTAAACGAGTTGTCGGATTTATATAAATCTTTAAGTATATATTCTATGAACAATTTCGTGCTTCCGTAAGGATTGGTGGTAGAAAGCGGAAAATCCTCCGTAATCGGAACGGTTGCAGGATCTCCGTAAACGGTTGCCGAAGAAGAAAATACTAAATTCTTTACGTTGAATTCTTTCATAACTTCTATTAAAGCTATCATTCCGCCGATATTGTTGTGATAATATTCGATAGGTTTAGCCACGGACTCTCCTACGGCTTTAAATCCTGCGAAATTGATAACCGCGTCTATTTTATGAGCGGAGAAAATTTTTCTCATTGCGTCTTTATCCAAAACGTCCGCTTTATAAAAAGTCACCTTTTTACCCGTAATTTTTTCAACTCTTTTAACCGCTTCTTCCTTGCTGTTGGACAAGTTGTCCACTACTACCGCGTCGTATCCCGCATTAAGAAGTTCAACTACGGTATGAGTACCTATGTATCCGGCGCCTCCCGGAACCAAAATAGTTGCCATATTTCTACCTCCTGAAATTTTTATTAACTAAATATATTATAGTATATCATACTTTTTCAAAAAAGTATACGCACTCTTGTTTTTTTATTCAAAAAACTTAAAAATCAGTCTTCGAGCATTTTTACGTCCGCGCCGGAACTGTCGTCAACGTCTTCTGCTCTGTTGCGATTTTTTACTTTAATCATATCGAGCGGGAATTCGTTATAGGTAACGGTTCCGTCACGCTGTTCGAACTTTACCTTAACAAGATAAGTGAGCATATTATTAGACACAACCGTTGCCCTACCGTCGGGAGTGATTACTTCGCTACCGATTTTAGGCATCTTTGAAAAAGTTTCCGTGTAGTGCGGATTTTCGTATTCCAAACAACACATAAGTCTACCGCAAAGCCCGCTTATTTTACCGGGATTTAACGAAAGCCCTTGAACCTTTGCCATTTTTATCGTAACTTTTTTAAAATTACTGATTGCGCCCGCGCAACAGCACTCTCTTCCGCAAGGTCCCAACCCGCCGAGGATTTTTACTTCGTCCCTAGAACCGATTTGTCTTAATTCTATTCTCGTATGAAAAGCAAACGCTAAATCTTTTACCAAATCACGAAAGTCTATACGAGAAGGCGCCGAAAAATAAAAAACCGCTTTCGAGCCGTCGAACGCAAACTCTATATCGACAAGTTTCATATCCAGCTTATGCTTTTCGATTTTTTCTTGAGCCACGGCAAATGCGTTTTTAGATTTTTTCTCACATTCCGCAACCTTTTCTTCGTCCTTTTTAGTGGCTTTTCTGATTATCGGTTTAAGCGGAGCCGTTAAAGAAGCGTCGTCGACGTTTTCGGGCTCTATGAGCACCACGCCGTATTCAACGCCTCTTGCCGTTTCGACTATAACGCCCTCGCCTTTTTTAAACTTCTCCTCGCCGGGAGCAAAATAGTATACTTTCGGGGAATGATTGAATTTTATCCCTACAATTTTCGCCATTTATATTTTACCTCCAAAAGCGAATACAACAAGTCGTCTGCTATCATAGAAAAGTTGGTATTGAAAAACAACGCCCTTTCATAGCCCTCTATTTTTTCAATCAACTCTATAACCGCGCCTATCGGATATTCGCTTGCCAAAACCTTTATTTTATCCTTTTCGTCTTGACCGAAAAAATAAAAATCGGTTTGTCCGTTATGAAATTTACCCACGTCCGAAAACACCAGCTTGAAAAGCGCCGTTATTTTCGATACGTTATCTTTCGTTATAAGTTTAGAATAAAACGGAATATCGGGGCTGGATTTCATCGAAAACAGTATTTCGTTTACCGTGTATCTTTCGCCTTCGCCCTCTCCGTATAATATTTTCGTTTTTTCTATATACCCTCCCGAAAGCGAAGAAGCGGTCGTTAATCGCCTTATATCGGGACATTCTCCCTTTAATGCGTCAACTATTTGTCCTTCATCCAAGGGGGTGATTTCAATTTTTTTTGCCCTCGATTTAATCGTGGACAAGATTTTATACTCGGAAGAACCCGCCAATAAAAATATAACGTTTTCGGGCGGTTCCTCCAAAGTTTTTAATAATTTATTTTGCGATTTCTCGTTTGCGGAAGAAAAATCGGAAATAAGATAGACCTTTTTGTCTTTTTCCAAAGGCTTAACGTAGGCGTCGCTTATTATTGCGTCTACGTCGTCGACAAGTATCTGTTTTTTAAACAAACACTTGCAATCGGGGTGAAGTTCTTTTTCTATTAACGAACAGCTCCTACACGCTCCGCACGCTTGCTTTTCGTCGCATAAAAGAAGTTTTGCATAACGCTTTAAGTAAACCGACAAATTTTCGTCTTGGCAAAGTATTAAATACGCATGACTTAATTTTCCGTTTTTTGCGTCTTCTTCTAAAATGCGGTACGCCTTATCCTTATACATCTATTATCCCTTTTTCTTTCAGCAATGCGATTATGTTTTTATGCGTGTCGAATTTACTTCCGAAACAATTTACCGAAATAATGCGTTCGGGATTTTTTTGCTGTATCGCTTTATATCCCTTATACACCTTTTCGTGAAAACCAAGTCCCGACAACTCTATTCTGTCGTTTTTATCCACTCCGCCCTTTCTCGAAAACGCCTCTACGGGGTTAATATCCAAAAACAACGTTAAGTCGGGCACTCCCGAAGTTAAAGCGAATTCGTTTATTTTAGCAATATAGTCTTCGCCCAAACCTCTTGCGTAGGCTTGATAGGCAAAAGAAGAATCGTAATACCTGTCAAGTATAACAAGCTTGCCCTTTTCAAGCTCGGGCAATACTTTTTCTCTTAAAAGTTGCGCTCTGCTGGCGGAATAAAGCAACGCTTCGCATTCGGGCGACATTTCTTTATTGTCTTTATTTAAAATTACGCCCCTTATCTGTTCGCCTATATCCGTTCCGCCCGGCTCTCTCGTGAAAAAATATTCTATTTTATGCTCGGTAAGATATTCGCATAAAAGTCTTACTTGCGTGGATTTTCCTGCGCCTTCGCACCCCTCCACGCTAACGAATTTTCCTCTCATTTTAGTCTTGCGCTATTTCAAGAACTTTTACTTCGTAACTGCCGTTAGGCGCTTTTACGGTAACCACGTCGTTTTTCTTTGCTCCGATTAACGCCTCGCCCAAAGCCGACTCGTTGGAAATTTTTCCCGATTTTAAATCGGTTTCGGTCGTTCCTACAATATGGTAAACGGATTCTTCGTTAAACTCCATATCTAAAACCGTTACCTTACAACCGATAGAAACTTTATCGCTGGAACCCTTTTTAATGATTACGGCGTACTTTAAAGTATACTCTAAATCTTGTATTTCGCCGTTAATTTTTCCTTGTTCCTCTCTCGCCGCGTGATACTCTGCGTTTTCGGACAAGTCGCCTTGTTCTTTTGCGATTTTTATTCTCTCGATAACTTCGGGATTAGCTACGTTTTTTAAATAATTGAGTCTTTCCTGCGCTTCTTTAAAACCCTCTTCGGTAAGATAAAATTTATTTTCTTCAGCCATTTTTATTCTCCTTAATGGTTTATTTTTTTATTTTTATCGACTTATAGCCGACTTAATCGTGAATTATTACTGCTTTTATACGTCTTATTCCCGCAGACGAGGATTGTTCTTTAATAATTTTGAACTGTCCAAGCTCGGCGGTGTTTTTGGCGTGCGGACCTCCGCAAATTTCCTTGGAATATTTGCCGATAGTGTAAACCTTTACGTTTTCTCCGTACTTGCTTTCAAACAGTCCCGTCGCTCCGCTTTCCTTTGCTTGTTCAAGCGACATTTCTTGCATTTCTACGTTAACGCCCGCTTGTATCGCCTCGTTTACGAATTTTTCAACCTCGGCTATTTCCTCTTTCGTCATAGGACGCTCGAAGTTAAAATCGAAACGTAACCTTTCCACGGTAATATTAGAACCTTTTTGACAAACGGTTGGCGAAAGCACTCTTCTGAGTCCCGCTTGTAAAAGGTGCGTTGCGGTATGCAAACGCGCGGTTTCTTCGTTGCTTTCGGCAAGTCCGCCTTTAAATTTTTGCTCTCCGCCCATAGCCGATTTCGCCTGATGTTCCGCTTGAGCCTTTTTGTATCCCTCTTCGTCGACGGTAAAGCCTTGCTCTTTCGCAAGTTCTACGGTAATTTCCAACGGGAAACCGAACGTATCGTATAAACGGAACGCAGTTTTCCCCGGGAACACGTTGCCTTGAATATGGGTTATTACTTTGTTGAATTCTTTTAATCCGTCTACCAAAGTTTTAGAAAATTTCTCCTCTTCCTTATTAAGCTCGGATTTTATTTTTTCGGCGTTTACTTCAAGCTCGGGGTAAACCGACTTGTATTTTTCGATAAAGCACTCGGCTATTTCGGACAAACTCTTTTCGGGAAGGTCTAACTTTCTACCAAACCTTACCGCCCTTCTTATAAGTCTTCTTAAAACGTAACCTTGGTCAACGTTGGACGGAACTATTCCGTTTTTATCGCCAAGCATAAAAACAGCCGTTCTCACGTGGTCTAAAATTATTCTAAACGCCTTAGTCGTTTCTTCGTCCTTTCCGTATTCTTTTCCCGTAAGAACGCATAGCTTTTCTCTCGCCAAATCGAACAAATCGGTTTCGTAAACGGACGACTTGCCGTTAAGAATACTTATAGTTCTGTCAAGTCCCATACCCGTGTCGACGTTTCTTTGCTTTAATTTAGAATAATTTCCGTTTTCGTCACGGTAGAACTCCATAAATACGTCGTTCCAAATCTCCAAATATTTACCGCAGTCGCAAGCGGGGGAACAAGTAGGCGAACAAGGCGGATAACCTCTGTCGATAAACATTTCGGTGTCGGGTCCGCAAGGTCCCGTTTTACCCGCAATCCACCAGTTGTTTTTCTTTGGTAAAAAGAATATTTTTTCCTTTGGTATTCCGCATTTTTCCCAAATGGATGCCGAAAGCTCGTCCCTTTGAGCGTCGTCGTCGCCCGCAAACACGGTTACGGCGAGTTTTTCTTTGGGAATACCTAAATATTTTTCATCTGTTAAAAATTCGTAGCTCCAAGAAATCGCTTCTTCTTTAAAGTAGTCGCCGAGCGACCAATTTCCGAGCATTTCGAAAAAGGTACAGTGCGAAGAATCGCCCACTTCTTCTATGTCGCCCGTTCTAACGCATTTTTGGCAGTCGGTAAGTCTTTTCCCCGCAGGGTGTTTTTCACCTAAAAGATAAGGCACCAAGGGGTGCATACCCGCCGTTGTAAACAAAACCGACGGATCGTTTTCGGGTATAAGGGACGCACTGTCTACTATATGATGTCCTTTACTTTTGAAAAAGTTAAGGTACATTTCTCTTAACGTTTCGCTATTGATGTTTTTCATTGTCTTTTCTCCCTATAATCGTTATTTCTTGTTTATTTCGTATCCTGACGGAGTGTTTTTGACAATATAACCCATTTCGGTTATTTTAGCTCTCGCTTCGTCCGCTACCGCCCAATTTTTTACCGCTCTCGCCTTTTGCATTTCTTCGGCAAGAGCATAAATCTCGGCGGGGATTTCGCTTTCTTCTTTTTCTTTTATTTCGTCAAGTTTTAAACCCAACACTTTATCGAACTTCAACGCTTTTTCGTAAATATTTTTAGCGGGCGTTTCCTTTAACATAGTCCACAACACGCCTAACGCTTCGGGAACGTTTAAGTCGTCGCTTATGGCGTCGTTAAACTGTTTCTCGTATTTTTCCAAAACTTCGCTTTCGACGACGGCGTCGCTACGTTTATGCTTTAACAACGCCGAACATAATCTCTCGTATCCCGCTTTCGCTCCGTCCATTGCCTCGAAAGTAAAGTTGAGCTTTTTGCGGTAATGGGTGTTAAGGCAAAAATATCTGAAAACCATAGGCGTATAGCCTTTTTCTTCAAGCTCGCTCACGGTGTATACGTTGCCTAGCGATTTACTCATTTTTCCGCCGTCCACAAGCATAAACTCGCCGTGCATCCAGAATTTTGCGGGAATTTTACCCGTTTCGGCGTAGCTTTGCGCTATTTCGTTTTCGTGATGAATCGGAATATGGTCGACTCCGCCCGTGTGAATATCGAACTCGTCGCCCAAATATTTTCTACTCATCGTCGAACATTCTATATGCCACCCGGGGTAACCCATACCCCACGGGCTTTCCCATTGCATTATGTGTTCTTTCGGAGCTTTCTTCCAAAGAGCAAAGTCGTAAGGATTGCGTTTTTCGTCGTTAACCTCCACTCTTGCCCCCGCTTGCCTGTCGTCCGCCTTGGACTTTGACAACATTCCGTATTGCGGAAACTTGGAAATATCGTAATAAATTCCGTCGCTCGTTTCGTATCCGTAACCCTTTTCGACTAAATCCATAACGAATTCTTCCATTTCTTTTATGTGGTCGGTCGCTTTACAGATTATTTCGGGTTTGCCGATATTAAGTCTGTCGAAATCTTTTAAAAAGGCTTCCGTATAACGCTTGGCTATTTCCCACGGGTCTATTTTAAGCGCTTTCGCCCTTTTTTCCATTTTATCTTCGCCGTTATCGCCGTCGTCGGTCAAATGTCCTACGTCGGTAATGTTCATAACGCCCTTAACTTCGTACCCTTCGTATTTTAACGCGCGACGAAGCAAATCCATAAAAATATAAGTCCTTAAATTCCCTATATGAGCGTAATTATAAACGGTAAGTCCGCAAGAATACATTCTTACCTCGTTACTTCCGTCACAAGGCGTAAAATTCTCCTTTTTACCGCTTAAAGTATTGTAGAACTTCATTTATCTCTCCTTTAACAGTACATACTACTCTATTATAAATATACAAGTATAATTTTACCACAACGGAATATTTTTTGCAATATTTTTAATTAAGTTGAAAAACAATAAAAAAAAAATTGCAAAAAAAATCGAAAAGTTATATACTTTATACAATCAAAGAATAAGGAAGAAGAAAAATGCTCGATATTAAACTAATTACCGAAAACCCGCAAGCGATACAAGAAAGACTTGCAAAAAAAGGTTGCGTCGTTGATTTTAGCGAACTTTTATCGCTCAACGAACAAAGAAAAACCATAATAGGCGAAAGCGAACAGCTTAAAGCAAAAAGAAATAAAGTTTCTCAAAGTATTCCCGCACTTAAAAAAGAGGGAAAACCCGTTGAACCTATCTTTGCCGAAATGAGAGAAATCGGCGAAACGATAGCGAAATACGACGAACAGCTTAAAGCTTTGGATAGCGCTATTTTCGATTTTGTCGCAAAACTTCCCAACCTCCCCGACGAAGACTTACTTCCCGGCGAAAAAGAAAACAACCAAGTAGTAAAAGTTTTCGGCAAAAAACCCGAATTCGACTTCGAAGCGAAAAACCATGTCGATTTATGTACCAACCTCGGAATGATAGACTATGAAAGAGGCGTTAAACTTTCGGGTAACGGTTATTGGATTTATCGTGGGGCAGGCTCTCGTTTAGAATGGGCTTTACTCAACTTTTTCGTAAGCGAACATTTAGCGGACGGATACGAATTCATTATTCCCCCTCATATGCTCGGTTATAACTGCGGATTCGGCGCAGGACAATTCCCCAAATTCTCCGACGAAGTTTATTGGATAAAAGACGAAGAAAACGATATTAAAAAATCTAAATTTATGTTACCTACCGCAGAGACGGCTTTGGTCAATATGTATGCGGGAGAAATTTTGGACGAATCTAAACTTCCTATGAAATATTTCGCTTACACTCCTTGCTACCGTAAAGAAGCGGGAAGTTACAGAAGCGAAGAAAGAGGAATGATAAGAGGTCACCAATTCGATAAGGTCGAAATGGTTCAATACGCTCACCCCGACCACAGCAAAGAGGCATTCGAAGAACTCGTAAACAAGGCTTGCTCGCTCGTCGAAAAACTCGGTTTACATTTCAGACTTTCCAAACTCGCCGCAGGCGACTGCTCCGCAAGTATGGCAAGAACCTACGACGTTGAAGTATGGATACCCAGTATGGGAATATACAAAGAAGTCAGCTCCGTGTCCAACGCAAACGATTATCAGGCGAGAAGAAACAACACGAGATACCGCGACGGTGCAACGGGAAAAACAAATTTCGTTCACACGCTTAACGGTAGCGGTCTTGCAACCAGCAGAATAATGCCCGCAATAGTAGAACAATATCAAAACGCAGACGGCTCCGTAACCGTACCCGAAGTTTTGAGAAAGTTTATGGGCGGACAGGAAATTATTAAATAATTTTACTTTTTGAGCGTAATTATCCCCTTATAGGAATAGTTACGCTTATATTTTATCGACTTATAGGACGACTTATGAAAAATTATAAACTTACGTTTTTGGGTGCGTGTTTTTGTTTTTTTATGCAAGCGTTAGTAATTAACGTTTTTCCGTTTTACTTTACGACGTTTAGCGATTTATACGATATAACGCTCCGACAACTCACCTTTTTAACCGTTTTAATTTTTGCCGTTCAATTTTTAATAGACGCTTTCGGATATAGAATAGCAGATAAAATAGGTTATAAAAATTGCATTTTTTTATGTAACGCTTGCGTTGTTATCGGATTTTTATCCGTTATCTTGACGATAAAATTCGTAAAACCTTTTATAGCGATAATCGTTGCGATAGTTTTTTCGAGCTTTGGCGGAGGACTTATCGAAACGGTAACCTCGCCCATGGTAGAAGCTTTACCGTTCAACTCTAAATCGGCAAAAATGTCGCTCCTTCACTCTTTTTACTGTTGGGGACACCTTCTCACCGTTTTAGGTTGCACCTTGTTTATGGTTTTTATACCGAAAAGCAAGTGGTACTTATCCTTGCTTATTTGGCTTATAGTTCCGCTAGCAAGTACCCTTATTTTTATAAAAGCTCCCGTAGAAGAGTTGTCCGCCGACGAAGAAAGCTCGGGCGGAACGAAGCTTTTTAAAAACAAAGTTTTTATTTGCGCGTTGCTTGCCATTGCTTTTGCGGGCGCTATCGAACAAGGACTTGCTCAATGGATTTCGTATTTCACCGAAAAAACTTTAAAAATGAATAAATCCACGGGCGACCTACTCGGAACGTGTGCGTTTGCGCTTTGTATGGCGTCGTCGAGAACTTTTTACGGAATACTCGGAAACAAATTAAATCTTTCCGTAACGCTTTTAGTTTGTTCGCTATGCGCTTTTGCGGGAATTCTATGTATACCCTCAAACGTAACGGCTTTATCGGTAATAGGGATAATAGTGGCGGGATTATCTATCGGAATTTTATGGCCGGGAATATTAAGCCTTACCACGAAATCGAACGTCAACGGCGGAACTAGAATGTTTTCCTTTTTAGCGCTGTTAGGCGACGCAGGGTGTTTAACGGGACCTCTTGTGTTAGGTTCGCTTGCGTCTTCTTTCGGATTTAAAACGGGAATGACCTTTAACGCAGTATACGGAATACTAATAGCCGTCACCGTCGTTTTAATCGTTTTTTTCAATAAAAAACGCCAAACGACTAACCCGACTTCCCCTAAAACCGACTTATAGCCCGACTTTTTAGGATTTTACCAACGAATTTAATCTTTAAAATCACGTCAACAATTAAAATTATCAATAAACAACCGTCCCGTTGCGATTTGGCAACGGGACGGTTTATAATAATTTACTTATAATTATCAACAAAGTTTAAGTTTAAAGTTTTACTTAAAAATCAATATTTTTCTTGCAAGATAATTCCACACTAAAACTATGCACGTCATAACAACCTTGCTAATCCACCATTTCCACTCCTCACCTAAAAAGGTGACGGACGAAAAAAGCTTAAACGAAGGCAACACTGCTTCTCCTAATAAAATCCCGCCCCAAGTAATGGCTAAACCTATTAAACCTATCACGGTAAAAACAAGTAGCGCCTTGTTAGAAGACGACTTTTTTTTGTCCTTAACCTGTTTAAAAACAAACGTGATAGACAAAAACCAATTCACTATGTTCCCCGCTAAAAAGCCCATTGCCGTCGACACGACCAACGCCCATATTTTTCCGACAAGACTTTCCGTTATAATCCAATGCAAAAAAACGTAAGCCGTAAAATAATCCACGATAGTGGCTATTCCGCCGACGATTAAAAATCTCAACATTTCTAAAAGCAGTTGCTTTTTCGTTTGTTTTCCGCACTCGTCTGAAGTTTCTTTTATAATTTCTTGTGTTTCTTCCATAATAATTCCTTTAAGCGTAAAGTAAAAACATTGTACTCATACTTACCAAAATGGTAATTGCGACAACCGAAATAGACAAGGTTAACCCTTTTCCGAACTTGTTCATTTCCGCAAACCTATTATTCATCGTTCCCAAAGCGTAAGCAAAAACCAAAATAAAAGGCATAATATATCTAAAATCTTGCGTGCAAGCGTACGGCATTTTTACGTTAAACAAGACGAACGAGCCAACTAGCCCCAAAACTAAAATCACTACGAATATAAAATCTAATACCTTCTCTTTTTTGCCGTCGCATTTTAAATCTTTTTTCGCAAAGTACACGATATAAAAGACAAAAGACGCCAACAACAACGCCAAAAAGACGAATGAGAAAATTATTCCGTTCGAAGCGAAAAACTCAAAATTATAATAGGAGTATTCACCCATAAGCGCCGTTCTAATAGCAAAATTCAATACGTTATAATGGTTCGTTTGTCCCGTAGTACTATCTATAAACGGTCTTGCCCATATTTCGGTATATTGCTCTTTATCGAAACAAATTAAAAACCTTGAAACAAAACTGTGCCCGCTAGTCGACAAAGCAGGGTTTAATCCGTCTTCACCCGCAATATATCCTAACCCTTGACCAAATCTTATTTTAGCGTAAACGGAAAACCATAGCCCGATAGGCGCGCATATCATTACAAAAGCGATAAATTGAAAAATAATCGTTTTAAGCGACAAGGCGTTTTCTTTTTTCCCGCAAGAACGTATAAACTCGTAAATAAATACGAACGCAATAGGTAACGCAACGACGGCGCTGTTCAATTTCGTATTCATTCCAAGCCCGATAAAAAGTCCGCAAAACAACATATCGCCCCACTTTTTACCACACTTCCACCATTTTACGCATTTATATATTGCTAGCGTTTGAAACATAAACGCTAACGGGTCGTTGTTTAACGCACCTGCAAAAACGATAAGGCTAGGAAATAAAATCACTACTGCGCTTCCTATAACAAGCCCGTTTCCTTTTATCCCCATTGCAATAAGCGTTTTCACCATAACGAAACTCGCTATAAAAGACCACGTTACGCTTAAAATCGAACAAGAAGAATATAAATAATATCTATACGCGTCCGTAGAGCCTTGCCCTACCATATACCCGTCTATTGAAAAAGACGGAATTATTTTTTGAACAAACTCGGTAAGCCCGTCAAAAAACTTCATAAAAGACGCTTGAACAAAAGCGTTTAACGGCGGGTGATAAAATTGCCATTCGTTAGTGGTCGGCAATTTTCCCGTATTATATATTATCCACGCATACCCTTCGTGAGAGGTATCTCCCCACACGTCGTGCTGACGATTTTTGCATATAGTACCAAGCGGATAACCCATTTTTAGAATATATCCTATTGTAAGCAAAACGGTTATT
This sequence comes from uncultured Christensenella sp., assembly GCA_964601265.1. Classification (GTDB taxonomy): domain Bacteria; phylum Bacillota; class Clostridia; order Christensenellales; family Borkfalkiaceae; genus UBA4675. The sequence continues at coordinate 4,270 of CAZRMT010000034.1, read as the reverse complement.
TTTACAGTTACGCTTATTCTTTTAGAAAAAAGAAATTTTACAGAAAGAACCGTTAGAGCCAATAACAGCATTAAATAAACGACGTCTTGCGTCACAATTAAACTTTCGCCCGTTTTCTTTTCACTACGCCACCATATGTTACTAATTTTAAAATCTCTTAACCTTGGTTTTAAAACTAACCAAAGAATAATAGTAGCAAAAAAAATCGCAACGTAAAAAAGCATATGAAACAAAACGTTAAAAAATTCTCTTTTGAACTTTTTATCGCTTAATAAAACGTTTTGCATTATTTATCCTCTTTTTTCGCTTTTTCTTCGTGGTACTCTTTTTCGGTATTAACTTCCCACAATTCTTTTTTGTCGGTTTTTCCTGCAATAATATTGTCTACCGCAACCATAGCAGTAGCCATAGAGTGGTCCATATTGTTATATCTATGCTGTCCGTTTCTTCCGACGCAATACAAATTGTCGATAGTATTCAAGTAGTCTTTTACCATATCGAAGTTTTCATACGTTCCGAAATATGCGGGATACGCTTTTTTCACGTGAACGATAGTAGAATCGAAAACGTTTTCCTTGCTTTCTATAACGTTTATTTTTATTAGTTCGTCGATAGCCTTGGAAATATATTCTTCGTCGGGGCAAGTCCACATTTCGTCGCCCTCATTACAAAAATATTCAAGTCCTATCCAAATTTTGTTTTCATCGCTTACCATATAGGGCGACCAGTTGTTGAAAATTTGAATTCTTCCTAGCTTTACGTCCCTCTCCTGAACGTAAATCCAGCAATCGGGAACTATATTGTTTACCGTTTTTATCTTCGTTTTGTTTTCGACTTTTAGTTTATCAATCAAAAGTCCTACGGTTATAAAATCTCTGTACGGAAGATTTACCGCCGTATCGTAAGCCTCTTTCGGGGCAACTTGCTCGCCGATTGCAATCAATAAATCTTTAATCGGCATAGAAGAAATATAATAGTCCGCCTTATAAACGGTCTCCCCCCCCCTTTCGTCTACTGCGACTACGGAAGAAATTTTACCTTCCTCCAAATTGATTTTAACGACGGTTTGGTTTTTTAAAATCTTTCCGCCTCGTTTTTCAACGTCTTCCGCCATAACCTCGTAAAGCTGTCCCGGACCCCTTTTAGGATACATAAACTGCTCTATAAGGCTGGTTTCGACTTTGGCGTTCTTCTTTCTAAAAGGTTTTCCTAAAGCGTTTTTAATGGCTTTCCAAATGGATAAACCTTTAACTCTCTGCGCTCCCCAATCTGCCGAAATATTACTCGGGTGAACGCCCCAAACCTTTTCCGTATAATCCTCGAAAAACATAGAATATAAAGGTTTTCCGAACCTGTTTATATAAAAATTTTCAAGGTTGTCCTCTTTTCTTTTGTGAAAACAGCTTCCTATATATCCGAAACCGGCTTTCATCGTTCTTCCGAACCCCATATTTTTAAAGGTCGAAAACTTTAACGAAATGGGATAATCGAAAAACTTACGCAAAAACAGTATTCTTGAAATTCTATCCCTAATAAGCATTGTGTTGTCTTCTTTTTCGGGATCGGGACCGTTTTCGCTCAACGGTTTTTCTCTACCTAAAAGTAAGTCGTCCTTTGCGTCCGCTCCTTGAACGGGAAGAAAACTCTTCCATAACTCGACGACTTTTTCGTCCTTGGAAAAAAACCTGTGTCCGCCTATATCCATACGGTTACCTTTATAATTTACCGTACGAGAAATTCCGCCGACAAAATCTTCGGCTTCTAAAATAATCGGCTTAATGTCCGATTTTGTCAATAATTCGTATCCCGCCGTAAGCCCCGCAGGGCCTGCGCCTATAATTAACGCCGTTTTATTTTCCATGATAAACTCCCTTTAATCTGTTTATTGTAACACTTTATTCGTTCATTGTCAACAGCGACGGGTGAAAACCCCGTCGCCGTAATAAGCTCGTATTCTGTTTTCGTTTATATTGTCAAATAATAAAATAAGGTTGTGGTTAAAATAAGTAAAACCGTGCAAAAACCTAGGATATAACCTACCGTTTTATATCCTTTAATAGCCGTGGTTCCTCGTGATTCGTTAACGATAAGTCCGCTCATTCCACCGTATGCGACGATAAGCGACGTGGCGTACCTAAAATCCATAGTACAACCGTACGGCATTTTTATGTAAAAATAAATTTGCATAACTATAAGCGATACTAAAATCGACAAAAACGTAATAAACGGCAACTCGAAAACCTTTTCTTTATTCTTTACCCGATTTACTATCCAATACACGAACCCCATTATAAACGCCAACTGAAAAGCATAATTCAGCATAACGGAAAGGTAAGCAAGCACGACTGCGTTGTCGAACAAAAATTCTCCGAACATAGACGATTTCGTCATATAGTCTATAAAGTTATAGTCGTCCCACGACCTTGCGAAAGGATTTTTAAAAATAATTTTCAGCGAGGGAAGAGAAAACCGTTTATAAATCGGAACGTCTGCGGTAGACAAGCCTTTATTTAAATTCGAAAATACATAGCCGAATTCTTGATTAAATCTCACTTTAGCGTAGACGGAGAACCATAACCCGAGGGGTGCGCATATTGCGATAAACACGGCGTATTTTATAATTACGCCTACCGCCTTTTTTTCTTTTATTTGCTTTATAAAAAGAATAATCATCAACACCGCTATCGGAATAGCTATTACTGCGCCGTTTAGCTTAGTCATCATTCCAAGTCCTATCATTAGCGCCAATAAAACCGTATTTATCCAATTACAGTTTTTATAAAGCTTAATTGCGTAATATATCGCCAGCACGGAAAACATTAAACATAACACGTCGTTATTTAATTGCCCCGAAAACTGTATAAGACGAGGAAAAAAGATTACGAAAAAGTTCGCAATTATTCCGCCGACGCCGTTTAATTTTAACTCTCTGAAAATTTTCGATGCGGTTACCGTAATAACCGTAACGTATGTTATAGATAAAATTTCGCACGCATGATAATAACTTTCGTTATTCGCAATGAGTCCTCTATTAGAAGTTATCCATATACAGTTGTTGTTTATAAAGTTAAATAAATCTTTAAACAGCCCCATAAATCCCGCTTGTATTATAGCGTTCAACGGAGGGTGATAAAATTGATATTCGTTATTGTTCGGCAACGAGCCCGTTAAAAAAATGGTTTCCGCATACCTAAAATGCGTACAACTTCCCCAAGTATCGTATTGACGATCTCCTCCCGATTTAGATTTATTAACGGAGTACAACACGTAACAAAGACGAATTATAAAACTGCCTAATATAAACGTAAAAATTATAAATTTTCTGTTTACTTTCTTTTTAATAAGAAAAATAAAAAATACCGTTAAAAGAGCGATTAGCAAGACTGCGCAAAACAGTTTTGCGATAATGCCTTCCCCTAAATAGCTGTTACCGCCTCCTATTTTTTCTATTCCGTCAACCAACGGAACAAAAATAATATAGCATATCAGGCTAAACAAAAAAACGGAAAGGTATAGACACGCTTCTAAAATAATCGGTTTGATTTTAGTTTTCATTTTTTCCCTCACGTACATTTTAAACTTTTTCGTAAAAAACTATTTACGCTTTTTTCTTTTTTTACGTAGTGGCGCACCGCACCTTAAACATTTTAATTCGCTTTTTAAATTCAAACTGCCGCAATAGGGACACTCTAAATACTCTTCGTCGCCGTCTTCGCCCTCTGTTTCGTTTACGTTAACTTCCTCGTTTTCTTCCTCTATAACTTCTTCAACGTTTTTGTTTTTTGTTTTTTTCTTTTTAAAAAGTAATTCGTATAACGACGCAAGCAACCATATAGCCCCAAAAACCGCTATCACGATAATTCGCTCTTTTTTCATTTTTATCTCCTTTAACCACTGAAAACGAAAAGTCTCTTTAAAAAATCTTCGTATAAATCGGTCTATATTGCGTTTATCTTAAAATTTTATTCTTTAACCTATAATACAACCTAACTTTTAATAAAGAAATTTTAAACTCAAAAACATATATACCTTTACGTAAACAAAGTCTTTTAATAAATTAAAATACAAACGTCAAGCATAACGCTTTTGCCGATTTTAAATATCGTGTTGAAATTTATATAAAATTATAACATAAAGATATTTCTTTTGCAATAGAACACAAAAGCCTACAAAAAAATAGCCGATGCGAAATACTTCGTATCGACTAAATTAATGAAATACGGCAACTACCTATCCTCCCGAGCCGTCACCAGCTAAGTACTTTCGGCGT
>CAZRMT010000033.1:0-16513 GCA_964601265.1 uncultured Christensenella sp. | reverse complement strand
TCTAATTTGTTAAATACAATATAACATTTTTTTTATATCTTGTCAACGGTTTTTGTCTTTTCGCTAAAATTAAGAATTTAAAAAAGATACGTAATCCCAGTTGTCTAAATAGCGTTTAGCGGATAATTTAGATTTGTATTGCAACAAAACACCAAACTCGAATTGTTTGTTTATGTAAATCTGCTTGCAAAAATCAGACTTAATATCTTTGTTTGCACAAATAATTGCCTTTTTATACGGTAAATTTAAAAACCGAAGAACTAAATCGTTATCCGATTTATCGGTAACTTCGTAAATAAAATATAAATTGTCGAAATTTACACGCTTACACCTTTCTTCCCACTTGCTTTCCGCTTCTTGAAAAGAATGATAGTGCATAAAGTATATCGTTATTTTTCCGCTTGGACAAGTTAATTCACCCGAGGGATAGGAAAATTCCGATTGCCGTTCCTTTAAAACACCGTTTTTTATAAAATCAAGCGCGTGTTCACAAAACAAAATATAGTCTTCGTCTAAAATATATAAATTGACAGTGGGACTAGTAAACTTTAAACCTAAATTGTTATATATTACTCCGCCGACACAGTTGTTTGTAATAAGCGAAAAATCTTTATTGTCAAGCCTTTTTCTCAATCTTTTTTTAAAACGTTCTCTTTTAGCGGTAATGTATTTTTTATATAAAGACTTCAACATTTTAAACCTCTTCAAAAAAGGTGTCGGGATTTTTTTCGTCGAAAGGCTCGTTGCACCAAATGAGTACGTATAAATCTTCCTCACCTAAATTTTCAACGTTGTGAGTAGTTCCTACGGGAATATCCACGCTTAAAATTTCGCCTTTTGCGTTTTTGTATTCGTAAACCTTTTGCTCGCCTATTTTTCTTAAACGAATTACGCCCTCGCCTTTAATTATAGTAAACCGCTCTATTTTGGTATTGTGCCAGTGATTGCCTTTTACCTTTCCGCTTTTGACGATATTCAGCGAAACCTGTTCTCCGCTAGACAGCTTGTAAATTTCGGTAAAAGAACCGCGTTCGTCAGAACTCGTTTTTTCTTGGCGACTTAATTTATCGCAAGGCAAAAAAGAAGTATAAACGGAATAAAGCTTTTTATTTAGCTCGCAATTTACGTCGGGCAAACGCCCGTCTTTAAAGCTCGTTATGATTTTTGCAAGCTCGCCGACAGTTACGGCGTACTCCTTTTCAACATTACAAAAACCGTTTTCTCGGCGATTTTCCTTGCCGAAAAGTCCGTTTATAAGTTCGTAAACGACGTCGTCTACGTAGTTTAACTTAACTACGGCGTTTTCGTCGTCCACCCTTAACGGTAAGCCGTTTGCCACGTTATAACAAAAAGTGGCGACTACGCTGTTGTAAGAAGGTCTCGACCATTTCCCGAATAAATTAGTGAAACGGTACACGTTGCATTTTACGTTGTTTTTTTCGGCGTACGAGAAAACTTCGTATTCCGCCTGCTTTTTGCTTTTGCCGTAGTCGTTATCGAATTCAGCCCAAACGGAAGAAGATAAAACGACCGTCGGCTTTTTACCTTTCTCGGCAAAAGTCAATATTTTTTTCGTTAAATCGGCGTTGCCAGAGTAAAACTCGCTTTTGTCTTTCGGGCGGTTTACCCCCGCAAGGTGATAAATGAAGTCGGCGTTTTTTATATACTCCGCCAACTCTTTTTCGCTGTTTTCTATATCGTAACTAAAAATTTCAAGGTCGGTTTTAGGAAAAACTTTGCTTTTACCGTCCCGCACGGCTTTTAAATTTTCTATTAAGTTTTTACCTAAAAAGCCGTTGGCTCCCGTAACTAAAACGTTCATCTTTCGCTCCTTTTTTTTAGTACCGACTTATAATAAAATCTCGTTAAAGCCACACTTTTCAACTTAATTACCAAAGTTAAAAAAGCGTTTACCTTGACTTTTTTTACTCCCTTTTTATTAAGTTCCGCAAGCGTTGACTTGATATATTTTTTATTGTTTCTATCCGCTTTATAAAACTTGCAATAGTGCCACAAAACGCCTATGAGTTCTTTTTGATACTTTACCCCGAGAGCCTTTTCGGCTTCCTCAAAATAAGGCTCGTCCGATTGTAAGTTTTCGACAAACAACTTGTTCCTTTGCGTTGTCGCGTTTAAAAAATTTTTATGGTAACGTGAAGAAGCGTTTGTAATTCTCGTATAATAGGTGTACAACGGCTCGTTGCAAACGGTAAAGCCGTTCACGTATTTTACGTATTTTAAAACGAAATCGGTATCCTCTCCCATAGTAAAACTTTCTTCAAAGCGAATACTGTTTTCGTCTATAATTTTTTTAAGGAAAATTTTATTCCATAAAGTATTAAAAACCCATTTGTCAACCAACTGAAAAGCTCGGTTTTTTTCAAGTAAAACAATTTTTTCTTCGGAAAACACTTTTAGCTCGGTATTGCCGTTTAAATTATAATTAAAACCGCACGTCCATAATCTGTCGTCTGATACGTTTGAAAGGGCTTCTTGCAAAAAATACGGGGACACTTCGTCGTCGCCGTCCCAAAAAACAACGTATTTGCCTTTCGCCTTTTCAAGGGCAAAATTCCTTGCGGAAGACACGCCCGTGTTTTCCTTGGTGTAAAGAGAAAACCGCTCGTCGTTTTTACAAAACTCCTCTAAAATTTTATAAGAATTGTCGGTGGACGAATCGTCTACGAAAATCACTTCGAAATCCTTAAACGTTTGATTTTTTATATTGCAAAGCAAATGGCTTAAATAATTTTCGCAGTTGTATATCGCTATTATTACGCTAACCGTCATTTTTTAAATATTCTCCCGTATAAAAAGGGGCTTGTTTTAAATAACTTAAACCTCTTTTTTGAGGGCGTTTTTATCCCCTTAACCGCCTTATAGGCGTATTTATATATCTCTTTTATCTTTTTTCGTATCTCTTTTTTTTGAGGCAGGTTATTAGGTATTTCGAAATATAAGTCTATGCAACGATAGGCAAAATAAAGGGCGAAATCTTGACAAAATGAATAATTTTTCTCATTTAAAAAGTCTAACCTGTCCTTTAGCGCGAGAAGATACTGCCACCTTTTCGGGTTGTATTTTACGCCCGTTATAGACTCGGGGTTTACCCTGTAAAAATAAAATTCTTCTTGAATTAACGCCGTTTTTTCTGTTTTGGCGTAAATTTTATGACAGATAAATTCGTCCTCGTGAACGACGCCCTCGGTAAACCTTAAACCGTCGAAAAGGCTTTTTTTATACAGTTTCGCGCAAGAAATTATAAAATAGTTTTCATTTTGCTTAAAAGTTCCTTTAAGCATTTCTTCTTGCGTAAAATAAAGCTCTTCTCCCTTTTTTTCGCCCGTTACGTTTTCACAAGTAAACCTTTTGTCTAGACAGGCAACTATTTCAACTTTGTGTGGCTCGAAAAATTTTACCATTTTTTCAAGAGCCGTTAAAGAAAGAAAATCGTCGCTGTCCAAAAAGAAAATATATTCGCCCGAGGCTATATCCAAGCCCTTGTTTCTCGCCGAGGAAAGTCCGCCGTTAGACTTATGAATTACTTTTATTCTTTCGTCCTTTTTAGCGTATTCGTCGCATAGAACACCGCTTTTATCCGTAGAGCCGTCGTCAACGAGTATTATCTCTAAACTTTTATAAGTTTGATTTATTACCGATTGCACGCATTTATCTAAATATTTTTCGACGTTGTAAACGGGTATTATAACGCTTATTTTTTGCGACATTTTATTCTCCTTGCGATACCGGTTACGACTTTATATAAAAAAGGATTATTTTTAAACAATTTTAATCTGAATAAATCTTTTTTGTTAAAAGAAGAATTCTTTTTATCGAAATTTTCCTTAAACTTTTTCTTTAACGCTTTTGCTTCGTTTTTATACCCTGCTTTTTTGCACTCGGAATATAAAAACGTTATTTTGTAAAGCAAATTTTTTCGGTTTATATCCGTATATTCAAATAAACCGTTTTCCTTTAAAAATTTTTCTCTTTCTTCAAAAACGATAAGTTGCGAAAGATTGATTAAAGAAAACTGTTTTTGAATTATACCGCTTTCGTTTTGCCTATAAAAATACAGTTTATCCGAAGTATATACCGCTTTTTTTATAAAATAAAAATTGTTTGCGTATAAATCGTCCTCGCCGAAATTCTGCCCCTCTTTAAAACGAAAATCGCCGAAAAATTCTCGCTTATACAGTTTTCCCCACACAACGGTTAAATCTAATTGTCCGTGAAGAATTTTTTCAAAGCACTCTCGCCCCGAAAAAACAAAGCTTTCGCCCTTTTCTTCTACGTTAGTTTCAGAAAAAAATCTTAAAAAGGAGCAAACGCTCAACTCTCCGTCGCAAGATAATAAGTTTTTATATAAAACTTCTAAATAATTTTCGCTTACTTTATCGTCGCCGTCTATAAAAGCAAAATACTTTCCGCTTATATTTTCAAGCCCCGCGTTTCTCGCCGAAGACGGACCTCCGTTGGACTTATGAATTACTTTTATTCTTTCGTCTTTTTTTGCGTATTCGTCGCATAACGCACCGCTTGCGTCAGTCGAGCCGTCGTCAACGAGTATTATCTCTAAATTCGCGTGCGTTTGCCCTATTACGCTGTCAACGCACTCGGCTAGATATTTTTCTACGTTGTAAACGGGTATTATTACGGAAATTTTATCCATTAAACCTCTTTTTCTCTCTTTTTTTATTTACGATTTTTCTTACGGTTGCATTGTATAAATGCAAAAGCGGTCTAAAATGCAAAAAGCAATAGACTTTTTTACGCTGAAAGCCGTCGTAAGGATATTTTACGGCTTCCTTTAAAACATCTTTGGGTATTAGCTTGTCCGCCTTTTTTCTGTCGCTTTTATCAAGCCTGAAATAAACGCTCGTCATCGCAAAAACGAGCGAGGACACCGCCTTTTTCGCCGTCGGTATTAAATCGGAAGGCAAAGCGGAAATAAAAGCGTTCATTTCGTTAACGTTAGTTAAAATATCCGTTATTTTTTTTAATTTCGGTTTTGACGAAGTGGTAGTTCCCGAGTGTAATCTCACCGCAACGACAATTATATCCGTTTGCATTACATTGGCATTAAAATCGTTCAGCAATAATTCCAATGAGAATAAATTATCCTCGTATTGAATTCCTTCATAATACTTTAACCCCGACTCCGTTAAAAAGCTTCTTTTTATAAGTCCGCAACTCATAACGCAGTGATATCCCGCAGTTAAAAGTTCGCAAAAATAGGTTTTTGAACTTACTATTTTATTTTGCGAAATCGTTTTCGGTAAAGTAATATACCGTCTGCTTAAATCGTCGTCACAAAAAGAACACCATCCGCCCCTTACCAACACTAAAGCGTTTTTAACGCAAAGAGCGTACATTTCGTCTAACACACCTTCTAGCAAATAATCGTCGGCGTCTAAAAACAAAACGTATTCGCCCGTGGCGTGTTTAAGTCCTACGTTTCTTGCCGTGGACTGTCCGCTGTTTTCCTCGGTGAAAACTTTTATTTCGGGGTACTTTTCGGCAAAAGAATTTGCTAGGGATAAAGTGTTGTCCGTAGAGCCGTCGTCTATTATCAAAATTTCTTTATCGATATTTTGACTTAAAACCGAATTAACGCACTCGGCTAAATATTTTTCCACGTTGTATGCGGGAATTATTACCGACACTTTAACCATTTTTCACCTTGTCGTAATGCCTGTTTAGTATTATTCGGCAAAAATTGAACAAAAAAATCTTTTTGCCGATATGCGAAGAATATGCGTTTAGCATTAGCTTTACCCTCGTTTTAAAGGGAACTAATTTTACGCATTTTTTTCTGTCCTTTTTATCTATTCTGCCGTAAACGGACGTCAGTTGGTAAAAACTTGCGCTGACGTATTTTAAGGCAAGCTTTTTTTCTCTTTTATCAAGAACGCTTTTTTCTATCTCTTTTAATTCCTCTTTTACGATATAGGCGACGTTCTCCGCCTTGGACAAGGTTAATAGAGCCGTGCAAGAACTTTTTCTTTTCACGTACACGTAAAAAAGCTCGTCCACGCACATAAATTTACCGCCCGCAAGCATAGTTTTTAAAAAAAACAGCTGGTCTTCTTCATACGCTATACCTTTCGGGAAAAAGCAATTATTCTTAATTAAATACTCTCTTTTATATAGTCCTAACCACGGAACAACCTCGTTAAAACGATATATAAGCGAACTTTTTAAAAATTCCACACCGCTTACGACTTGATTTATTTTAGGAAAAACGGGCGGATTATGTTTTATAAGCTCCCCCGTAACTTCGTTATATACGTCGTAATACCCTCTTATCACGTCCAAGTCGTTTTGTTTACACTCTTTATAAAAACGCTCTAAAATGGTAGAACTCGCATAATAGTCGTCGGCGTCTAAAAAGCAAACGTATTCGCCCGTGGCGTTTTGTAAACCTAAATTTCTCGCCTCGGAAACGCCTTGGTTTTCCGTAACGAAAACCTTTATATAATTTTCCTTTTTCCCCCATTCCCGTGCTATTTCTTCCGTTTTGTCGGTAGCGCCGTCCACGACGACTATCACTTCTTTCTCGTCGATAGTTTGCTCTTTTACCGAGTTTAGCGAACGGGCAATATATTTTTCGACGTTATAGGCGGGGATTATTATTGATAATTTTATTGTCGTTTTCCCCCTTTTTAGTGTTTCTGTGCCCTATATAATAGCCGAAAACGAGCCATAGAATATAACATTTTACCCCCGGGCCGTAAGGACACAACGCCTCTCCTACTCCGCCTATTGCCATAACTAAAAGTATAACGAATAGCGTAAGTCTTAAATCGCCGTCCTTTTCTTCTTTTCTATCCTTCCAAATATAGTATAGTGGCGAAAAAGCGTAACCGAAAGTAACTAACCCGAAAAATACTCCGTAGCAACCGATAGTTAAGTAATAAAAGTTTTCTATTACTTCGCCAACGGAACCCGTACCGATAAACCAATGTTTTTTAAAAGCGTCTTTTACCCACTGGAACCTATGCGTTCTGCCCGAAGTTATTTTGTCTAAATTTTCTTCATTTAGCTCTTTGCCTTTTAAAAATATCCTTTTTACGACTATATCGTAAAAGTTCGTTTGGTATATTAGCAAATAATACACTACGCATAAAAGCGTAACGTAAGCGATTTTCTTTTTAACGTTTTTCGTGCCGATAAATATTTTAGCGACTATCAAAACCAAACACGCAAGCATCGCAGTTCGGCTCTTTATAAGTATTATTAAAAAAGCAAGGAACGCAATGAATAAATATTTCGTCCTTTTTAAAATAAAGTCGTTGTATAGTATTAGCGTTATTCCCGACAAAATTATAATGGACGAAGAATTTTTCCCGCCCTCTAATTTTACCGATTCCGCACCGGATAAGGCCACCCCTTTGAAAATAACGAAATATACGTAGCACGCAAAAACTATTACGCATATCACGTAACCGTAAAGTATTTTATTGAAATCTTCTTTATATACGTTAAGTCCCAATAAAATCCCCAAAAAAAGTATAAGCGAAGCGATTAAAACCGCACGAAGATAGGTGGAATAATAGTAAATTCCGAAAATTCTGCCCACAACGTGAATTGTAAGTATCATTGCGGGAAAAATGAAAATTTTTAAATCCGTATAATACACGCGGGAAGTCATTACAAGCAAGTAACCCGCCGTAACAAGCCAAGGAACGTAAGTAAGTATATTTTTGAGCATAGGTATGGCGATAATATCGGGAAGCTGGGCGAAAATAGAGCACGCCCCGCTCGCTATTGTTAGAATATATAAGAGTTTATAGTCTATACTCTTTCGTCTTTCCGATTTATTCACTTACTTTCTCCTGATTTTTTTATAAAGTCCGCCGAAATTGTTTCTTATGAAAAACAAAAACGAAAAATTTATATACGCTAAAAAAGGCGTTTTCGTTTTTACGTGAAATTTAAAAAGCTTTTTGGATAGCCCCGCGACTTTTACCTTTTTAAAATATTCTTTGCTGTCTTTATTCTTTATAACAGCTTTTAACTTTTTGTATTTTTCTTTTCGTTTAAGCCCGTTTTTCTTTCTGAAAATATTAGGTATTTTGGAAAACTCGTACCCGATATACTTGCTTAAATAAATATAATCGGCTTGCTCGCCTAAAAATCCGATTTCGCTATAAAGCTCCAACCTTTTTTCGTTTGCAAGAGCGATATTTCCCTCTAAACGGCTATCGTAAGCGTTGGCAAGCGACACGCTTTGTTTGCGATTATAAACGTATAGAGCGTCTTTTAATATCGTAACCGTTTTTACTCTTTTGAAAATTTCGCAGTTAAAAATTAAATCTTCGCAAGAATTTTCTTCGGGAAAACAAACGCCGTTTACAAGTTCGCTTTTATACGCTTTGTTCCAAACGGGGTTTAATGCTCCCCTTTCTTCCAAAAGTCTTACGCCTTCTAAAACGCCTACGCTTTTACACTCCGTAACCGTTTCGTTCTTAAACGTTTTTTTCGAGTAGACCGTAAAATGCCCGAACGCAATAATATCTTCGCCGTAAAAGGCGTTAACCTTTTCTAGTAAATTCTCTTTCCATTCGTCGTCGTCGTCTAAAAACAACAAATATTCTCCGCTAGCGTTTTCTATCCCGACGTTTCTCGATTGCCCCGCCCCGCCGTTAGGCTTGTGAATTACCTTGATAAAGTCGTGTTTTTCTGCGTATTCGTCTAAAATTTTACCGCTACTATCCGTCGAACCGTCGTCGACGAGTATTATTTCGTAATCCTTTTCGCTTTGCCTTAAAACGCTTTCGACGCAGTTTTTTATTTCGCTTTCTCTATTGTGCACGGGGATTATTACGCTGTATCTCATTCCTTATACTCCTCGTACCCCGAGTTTACGTTTAAATACTCGCAGTTGTGCCAAGAAATACGTTTTTCCTTTGGCGGAAGAAGAGTGTAATCCCTATTGTAACGCTTTTTGAGATAATAGTCGTACTCTTTCGTCGCCAAAAATTTAGCGTCCTCGAAGTCAACCTCGATAAACTCTTTAAACATTTTCTCGTCGAAATAAATTTTGTTTCCGCCAAGATATAACATTTCGGCGACTTGTCCGCTTTTAGGGGAAGCACCTTTTATCTTATCTACTAATTTTTTGATTTTTTTAGGTTTATTACGGGTGGTTTTTAGTAAAAAATTGCCGTATAGTTTTATGATTTTTCCGTGATTTTGCGGTGAAATTCCGTTTGCCAAAATTAACGCTTTTACGGAATTCAGCCATTGAAGTTTGCGTTTTATTCCGTTTTGGGGAACATAGTCGAAACAAGACACGTCTATCGAAACTCCGCTCACCGTTTTTCTCCCGTACTGGTCGACGGTTATCATAGTGGTGGATTTATCGACGATTTTTCCGAGCAAGACTTTTAAGGAATTATCCGAAAAATAGTCTTTAAAAAGGATATGCTCGGGCAAAATTTTATCTTTGAGCGACAAAAATTTATCGTAATTTTTTCTGTCCATTAAAATATCTATATCGTCGTCCCACGGGATAAAGCCTTTATGGACGATTGCGCCTATCAAGCTCCCCGCCCCCAAAGTGTAAAATATTCCGTTTTCCCTTAAAACTTTGTCGACCTCTTTCATAAGCTTTAAATAGGCAAGTTGTAGTTCCCTTAAAAGCCCCGTAGCCTTTTCAAGAGGTAAAGTTTCCCTTTCGTTACCCATTTTTAACTACCCGATATACGGCGCCAGCCATATTTTCTATCGTGTTATCTTTTATTTTTTCTTTGTTATATTTGCCGAAAGCTAGCCTTAAATCATAGTTTAAAAGCTTTTCGACAGCCTCTTTTAACGCCTCTACGTTTTCGCTAGGCGTGATAAATCCGCCCTCGTTTTCCTTAATAAGTTCCAGCCCCGCAACGCACTTGTCGGTGGTTATAACGGGAAGCGAATAATTCATCGCCTCGTTTATAACAAGCCCCCAATTATCTTCCCTTGTGGGCAAAACGAAAAGGTCTGCGTTTTTATAAAGTTCGGCTAGCTCTTTTTTTGTTTTGAAAGGTAAAAAGGTGATATTTTCAGCCTTTAAACTTTTTATAAGCTCTAAATATTCTTCCGTAGGCTCTCCTCCGCAAATTATCGTCTTTACGGGAAGAGAACTAACCGCCTTTATCAGTAAATCGAAACCCTTTCTATGAATAAACTGCCCGACGGAAAAGACGACGGGAAGAGGATTGTTTTCCCTCTCGATATTCGGTAAAATTTCTTCACTTTTTAAGTTTGTGAAATTATAGCGATGTATTTTTTCTTTTTTTACGCCGTATTTTAAGAAATACTCGTCTGTTTTTTCAGAGGGCGACAAAAAACCGTCGCACCTTTTTAAAATATGTTTTTTAAGCAATAATATATGGGCTTTATCCTTTTTTGCGAGCGCTCCGTCCGCCGACACGAACACCTTTATTTTTTGTTTTTTGCACTCCTTTAACGCTTGTAAAGAAGTAAAAGAAAGGTAATTGCCTAAAATTACGGCGTCGTACTTTTCGCTTTTTAACTCGTCTTTTATCTGCCCTTGTTTAAACTTGAATAAAACCTTTTTTTGATTGAGTTTTACCTTTTTGTATTCGCATTTCATTCCGTCGAACCACTTTTTATCGCGATGAGTATGCTCGCTGTTGTCCGTTTCATAGCAAACGGTCAATTCGCACAACTTATTTAATTCGTTAAAAAAATCGTTTCTGTACGGCGAAATTGCGTTACAGTGAAAAAGTATTTTCATTATTTCCCCAAATACAATTCGTAATATTTTTTATAAGCGTTTATTTCGTTAAAACTTTCACGCTCTTTTATCATTTCTGCTTTATTAAACACCGAGGCTTTTTCCGAAATCGCTCGCTTTAAGCCCTTGTAGTCGCCCTTTTGAACGGTTACGCCGTTATTTTCGTTTATAACCTCTCCGCTTCCGCCCGAAGAAAAAGTTACAACGGGAAGCAAACACGCAAGCGCCTCTACGTTGACGGTGGGATAGTTTTCGAAAAGCGTGGGGTTGATAAATAAATCGCAAGCGGAATAAATTTTCGCAAGCTCTTCTTTGCTTTCCGTTTTGTTTATTCGAATAATTTTACCGTTGACGCCGTTCGCTTCGCCAACCAAAACTATGCGGAAGTTTTCGGGCAAGTCCTCGGCAAGACGGTTAAAATACTTTAAACCCTTTCTTTCCGTCCACTTATACGCAACGCCGAGCAAAACCGTTTTGCCTTGCAAACCGTATTTTTCTCTAAAATCGCTATCGGTCTTTTTGAAAACGGATAAATCCACGCCGTTAGGAATAACGACTATTTCGTTATCTTTTAAAAAGGACTTTTCCGCCTCCCCTTTAAGCCAAATGCTCGGGGTTACGAAAGTTGCGTTTTCATATGAAAAAGCTTGTTTTTTTCTTAAATAATTTTTTTCCGTATTGTCGAAAAAAGCTTTTGGATAATCGCTTTTGTTTTTGCAATTTTTACAGTTATTATCGTAATTTTTGCAATTATCAAAATACGCACAATGTCCCGTGAAAGCCCATTCGTCGTGCAGGGAAAAAATTACTTTTTTATTTTCCTTTTTTATATACGAAAAAAGTATTTCGTAATTTATATAATAGCCGTGCAAGTTGTGAATATGAATTACATCGGGATTAAATTCTTTTAGCTTTTTTACAAGCTTTTTCGTAGCTCTTTTTTGCCTTAACCCTTCGCCTCCGAAAAGCCTTGTGGAAAATCCGCCGTATAAAAGCGAAAACTTGCTTAAAATCTTGCCTTCGCCCTTTTCGCCTCTACCGTAAAAGACTTTAACTTCGTCACCCTTTTTTTGGGCGAAATCGGCTAAACCTTTCACTATTCTGCCCGTGCTACCGTAAGGGTAAACGGAATTTATATACGCAATTTTCATTTTATATCCCGTTTAAACCACTCTAAATATTCTTTCAAGTCGCCTTTAAAATCGGTGGACGGCACATACCCTAAAACCGTTTTCAGCTTGGTTATATCCGCCTTGCAATCCCTTACGTCGCCTATTCTCGGCGGAACGTGAACGATTTCGCTATCCGTTTTAGTCAACTCTTTTATAAGTCTTGCAAGCTCGTTTACGGTTATTGTGTTTCCCGTACCTAAATTGAAAACTCCCGTTTTTAAATCGGGCTTAGTTCCCGCGATATAGTTTATTTTCGCAACGTCTTTACTGCATATAAAATCTCTGGTCTGCTCGCCGTCTCCGTAAATTTTAAGCGGTAGATTTTTGTAGGCGTTATTTGCAAAAATAGGAATTACGTTACCGTAAGCGTCGTATCTTTGCCTTTCGCCGAAAACGTTGAAATACCTTAAACAAACGGCGGTGAAATTAAATAGTCCCGCATAGGCTAAAATTTGCTTTTCCGCAGAAAGCTTGGTTACCCCGTACGGGCAGTCTGCGTTTTGCGGGTGATTTTCGTCGATGACCGATTGTTGCAATTCCCCGAAAATCGCCGCAGAGGAAGAATAAACTATCCTTTTAACGCCGTTTTTGCGTATTCCCTGCAAGAGATTAGTTGTGCCGATAACGTTAACGAGAGCGTCTTGCACGGGGTTGTCTATGGAGCGCTGTCTTCCCACGCTTGCCGACAAGTGGAACACCGCGTCCTTATTTTCGGTCAGCTTTTCTACAAGCTTACTGTCTAAAATATCGCCCTCGACGAACTCGACGTCAAGTCCCTCGATATTCGAATAATATCCGCTGGATAAATTGTCTAATACGGTTACGTTATGACCGTGAGCAATAAGCTCCCTTACTACCGCCGAACCTATAAAGCCCGCACCGCCCGTTACCAAAGCGTTCATCTGTATACTTCCTCGTCGTGATTTAAAATTATATCGCAAGTTTTTCTTACGTCGTAATTGTTTACGAAATATTCATAGGATTTTTCACCCATTATTTTATTATCTCTTATATCGGAAAATTTTTCAAGACCTTTTACAAAATTTGTAACGTTATTCGATAAGGTTTTTACGCCGAAACCGTTTTTTTCGGCTAAATCGCCTAAATCCGAAACGTTATCCGTTACGCAATACACGGGTAGCCCCGCTTTCATATAGTCCAAACTCCTAGACGGAAAATTGGGAATAGTGAAACGGCTGTCAAGCATTATAAGTCCCACGGAACATACGCGGAGTAACTTTAAGTATTCTTGCTTTTCTAAAAAAGGAAGATATTTTACGTTGGTAGGCTTGTTTTGCTCGATGAAAGACTTGATTTTATCGCTTTCAGTACCCCCCCCCACGACTAAAAAGAAAAACCTGTCGTCGTTTACCGCTTTTAAGCACTCGACTAAAAACGGAATATTTTGAGGCTTGCCTAAATTTCCGCCGTAGCAAACGACCGTTTTGTTTTCGGGAATACCGTATTTTTCCTTTATTTTTTGCTTTTCGCTATCCGCTAAAACGAAATTTTCAACGCTTAACGAGTTGGGGCAAACTTCGATTTTTTTGCCTTGTAAGTCGTTGTGTTTGAGTAAATATTCTACGTTGGCTTCGCTCATACACCCGATAGTATCGGAAAGGGCGTACAGTTTTTTTTCTTTACGCCTGAAAAATTTGTAAAATATGCTCTTTTCAGAAAACAACCCTATATCCACGCAGTTTTGCGGGAATATGTCTTTAAGCATTAAATAAGTTTTGGCGTTGTCTCTCTTTTTAAAATACTTTACCACACCCGAAAAAGTAACGGGAGGGGTAGCGTATAAAATTAGGTCAAATTTTACGTCTTTAAAATACTTTTTTATAGCTTTTATCGTATTTTTTTTGATAAGCAAAGTTGACAAACCTTTCTCTAAAAGGTTGGTTTTTTGTATGTTTAATATTTTGTTTCTTAAAATCTTGTAATTTTTACCCTCTATAACGAAAGTCTTTTTTTTGTTTCTTCTCTCCAAAGGCGATACGCAGTAAATAAAATGCCCCCTTTCGGACAGCTCTTTTAGTAAATCGCTGTAAATATTGCCCTCGTCGAGAGAGTTGACGTTAAGTAAAGATAAAAATAAAATATTCATCTTTTTCTCCTAGTGTTTTTCAAGATTTCTTTTATAGTGGAACATATACTGCTGGATTATTCCGCTGTCCGAGCCGAACTTTTCCATAAAAAACTGTGAAATTTTTTTCCTATCCGTAAGCGTTCCGCCGAAATTTTCACGATAGATTTTTTCTATCCACGTGTCGACGGGAAAAGAAGAAAACCTATTGTACGCAAAAAGCGTTACGCAAGAGGCGACTTTTTCGCCAACGCCCTTTATTTTTACGAGATTTTCCTTAATTTTTTCGGTTTCTAAACTTGACAAACTTTCTAAATCGAGTTCGCCGTTTTTTATCTTTTCGGCAACGTTTTTAACGTACTCCGCTCTATACCCGAGCCCCGCGCGCTTAAAAAATTCTTCGTCTTGCTCGTATAAGGCGTTAACGGTCGGAAAAGCCTTGCGTTTCTCCCCGTCGAACAAGACTTCTTCGCCTAAATTATCGCATAAAAACTCGATAGACTTTTTTATTCTCGGGATATTGTTGTTTTGCGATATGATAAAGCTTATTAAATTTTCGGTTTTGTCTTGCTTTAAAATGCGTATGCCTTTACCCCTTTCGGCGCACTCGGTTAAAAAGGGAATATCGAAAGACAAAGCCTTTCGGTAAATTTTTTCATAGTCCCGTTCTAAATCGAAAAAATCGGTAAAGTATTTTTCGTGTTCGTCCTCGCAAGCGATAACGGTTTTTTCCTTTTCCGTAAAAGCGTAACAAAATTTATTTCCGCTCCTTATTAAATACCCATTTTTATAGGTTTTATAAGAAAAAAACTGCCCGCACGAAAGAGCGTCCTCGATATTGAAAAAAGTTTTGTCGAAAATGATATTTTTCATAAAAAGTATAACAAAAAAGCATTGCAGAAAGCAATGCCTTTTAAAATTTTTTGTTTGATTATTTAGCGTAAACGCTTACTTTCTTTTTATCCTTACCCATTCTTTCGAACTTTACAACGCCGTCGATTAACGCGTATAACGTGTCGTCCGAACCGATGCCTACGTTGTTGCCGGGGTGAATTTTAGTTCCTCTTTGACGAACCAAAATGTTTCCCGCAAGAACTTCTTGACCGTCGGAACGCTTGGTTCCGAGTCTTTTAGCCTCACTGTCTCTACCGTTTCTGGTAGAACCCATACCTTTTTTATGAGCAAATAATTTTAATAAAAACAACATTCTCTTTTCCCCCTTAATTACTTCGCCGAGATTTCTTCAATCTTAACAGCTGTATAAGGCTGTCTGTGTCCTTGTTTCTTTCTTACGTTCTTTTTAGCCTTGTATTTGAAAACGATAATCTTTTTAGCTTTGTCTTGAGCTTCAACGTTTGCTACAACCTTGAAAGATTTTGCGTCCTCGCCTACCTTAATTCCGTTTTCATCCGAAACAAGAATGGGAGAAAATTCTACTTTTTCTCCAACTTCCGACTTGATTTTTTCAAGTCTTACTACGTCTCCTACTGTAACTTTGTACTGCTTTCCGCCATTGTCGATAACTGCGTACATAGATTTTTTAATACCTCCCTGTCCAATCTCGCCGAAACAAGGTGTTGTTGAAAACAAACTTTTTTAAACCTTTTCCGTGCGGTTACGCATTTTATGTTAACATAAGCGATATTTTTTGTCAAGCAAGTTTAAGCTAAATTAAACAAAAAAACCTTATTTTTTATCTTTTAAAGTATTTTTTTGGGAAAAATACGCAAAGTAAAAGCAAGGAGAATGATAATGGACTTGAAAAAATTTAACCAAGAGGCGATAAACGCCGTATACAAAACCGCCCAAACGGCGTTGAACTCCATTTCCAACGTGCTTGAAAAGGTGACGCAAGAAAACTTAAAAGAAGAACTCAATTTTGAATACGAGGGTTATGAAAAATTCGCCTCCGAAATGGCGACTTTTATTAAAGAAAACGAGTACGAACTAAAAGACGTAAACCCTATGAAAAAGGCGTTTATGTGGACGGCTATTCAGCTAAACACGTTAACCGACAGCTCCACGGGGCATATTGCGGAACTTATGCTGAAAGGCACCGTTACGGGCATTGCCGAAATGCAGGAAATGATAAATTCGGGTGCGAAAGCCATTGACGAAAACGTTTTGTCTTTTGCGGAAAAATTGAAAGCGTTAATGGAAGAATACGAAGAAAAATTAAAGAAATTTTTGTGATTGAAAATTAACAAAAAAGGATATACCGCATTAGTATATCCTTTATTTTTTAATATTCCTATTTTGCAGAAATTATGAAGTGACGGCACGTGATGAAAGAGTACAATTCGTATAGTTATCGACGCTTTAACATGAGCCGTAGTTCATAGCACCTCGTCAATAACTATATAAGTTTTATATCCTCAACTCTTCATTCTTCATTCTTCTTTCTTCACTTGCGAAGCTTTGTCCACAACTCTTCACTCTTCTTTCTTCACTTTATGGGCGTTACCGTTATTACGCCGTTTTCGACGGACATTTCGTCTATTCTGAAAGTAC
>CAZRMT010000032.1:0-16705 GCA_964601265.1 uncultured Christensenella sp. | reverse complement strand
TTCTCCCGGGACTAGGCGACGCAGGCGACAGAATTTTCGGAACGAAATAATTTTATGCAAACTCTGTTTGTCAATAAATAAAGCACAAATAACTAATAATTGCGGATATAGTTTTTTATATCCGCATTTTCTATATAATCCGTCATTCAGAGGCGACTTAGTCGCTTTTGTGTTTGTCGTTGTTCTTGTACGGGGTTTTGTGTACGGATTACAAGCTTTAATAAACCGTCATTCAGAGGAGCAACAATTGGTTGCGACGTGGGAATCTCATCCTTATAAAAAAGCTATATAATAAAAGTAACGGCAATTTTGCATAAATTATATCCGTTGACGTGGTATTTTTTATAAAATGTTTTGCCAAGAAACGGAAAAGGTTTTCGGTATTTGCTCGCAAAGTTCTATCACGACTTCTAACTTTTCCGCGCTGTCGGGATATTTTTCGTTGGCGGTCGTTTGTACGCATTCGGCTATCCATAATTCCATTTCCTTTATTTCGTTATGCGGAATCCAAACGTGCAACTGCTTTTTCCGTTTTATCCATTTTTTTTGAAGAATTAACACGTCGTCCGTCGTTAAGCTTTCGTCTTCCGCTTTTTCCTTGCAAATTACGGCGGTTTGTTTTAGTTCGTTAAAGGAATTAGTTATGGTTTTATATTCCAAAACGCTCCCCACGGCAATAAGCAAGCACGCAATTAGCACCGATATTAAAGATTTTACCATTCTATCCCCTTCGGAAGGGCAACTTTAAAGGTTTCATACTTTTGATTTTTAATTTGCAAGTACACCTTTCCGCTACCGTCCAGCGTTAAAACGGTTACGTCCTTTACGCTGTTTCCTTTTATTATTTTTTCGGTAAATTTTTCGTCTAAATTAAGCATTTTATAGTTATTTTTTATTACTTTTCCCGAATTTATCAATAAAACGGGGAGATACGCTTCGTTTTTATCGTAGTCGGGGTTTTCAAGTACCGAAAGCTTTCCGCTAGACTCGAAAATAGCGTAGGACACGGCGTCGAAAGAGTAGTACCCGCAAGAACGCATTGCGCTTATCAAGTCCTCCACGTCCAAGTTGTTTATTCTCAGTTGTTCTACGTCTATTCCGTCCTTGTTGATAACGAGAGAAGGTTTCCCGCTGAACAATTTTTTTAGCGGTTGTCCCGTTTGCTCCAAAACGGAAAACAGTTGGTGGACTATAAACACCGCAAGCACGGCTATAATTCCGTAAATAAGAGGAATAGACACGTCCGCCAAGGGCAAACAGGCAAGCTCGGCAATAAGCAAGGTTATAACGAATTCAAAGGGTTGCATTTCGCCTATCTGTCTTTTCCCCATAAGACGCATTACCGTTAAAAGTATAATAAAAGTAACGGTTGTTCTAATAAAAATAACTATCATAGTTATATTTTTCGCTTTTCGTATTTTTTTATGTAAATAAATTGACCTTTAACCGTGCTTTTGATATACTAATAGCATAAAAGCAGAGTAGCCTAGGCGCGTTAAGTGTTGCGGAATGGGATGTCGTCCGCAAACGAAAAGGAAATTCCTTGCGGTGCCGTGGCGCGTCCGTTGCTAGTCGGTTTACCGATTAAAAAGGTATATATTACTTTTACGGACTTCTCTTTTTAGGGAGGTTTTTTTATGAAATTTTTTTCCACCAAAAGGATAACTCTTTTTGCCGTTTTCGTTGCGCTTTGCGCGCTTGCGAATATTTTCGATATAGAGCTTAGCGTTAGCGAAAAGTTGTCGTTGGTTTTAACCGTTTGCTCGCTTTCGGGGTTTTTAACGGGAATGGTCGGCGGATTTTTAACGGGATTTTTGGGCGACGCCGTCGGTTTTTTAATCAAGCCCAGCGGAAACGCATATACGCCTTTTATCGGTATCGGTATGGGAATTGCGGGACTTTTACCCGCCCTTACGGTTTTTATTTACAAAAAAATCACGCATAAAAAAATAACGGAAATATCCGCAGTGATAATTACTGCGATTAGTTCCGTTTTAGTCTACGTTTTCGTAACTTGCGGAATAAACACTTTCGTTATATGGAAAATGTATATTTCGGGCAAAAAGACGTACAAAGTATACTTGCTTTCGAGAATGATAACGCAACTGCCAAACAGCGTAACGAACGCCTTTTTAAGCTGTTTTTTGAACTGCCTTTTGGTTAGAATTCCGTATTTTAAACAATTTTTTAACGTCGAAAATTCCGAAAACGACGTAAAAGAGAAAGTTGAATAACGCCACCGCCGTTGCGGAAATTAACAAAGCGACGATTTTGTTCAAATAATTTAATAATATGTTTTTTAAAAATATTCCCAAAACCGACGAGGGAAGGGTAAATAGGAATGCGAAAAGTAAAAATTTCTTGTAGTAAATTTTCTTTTTGCATTTTTTTTCTAGCAAAATAAGGTTTAAAGTTCCGCTTAAAGTAAAGGAAAAATAATATCCCGCAATAAGCGAACCAGCACCCAAAAATTTAGGCAAAAAGTATATGCTCGCAATTAGCCCCGCTTCGCCTAAAAGGTAATATAAAAGCGTCTTTTTTTCTGCGTTTAGCGAGTTTAAAACGCTTGTCGTAATCATACTTACGCTCATAGGTAGCATCATAAACGCCGAATACACCAAATAATCGCCTGCGTTTTTGTTAGAATACACCGTTTCGCCTATAAGCGTTCCGCACGAAAAGAAAACGGGGATAATAAAGCAAGCAATCATAACCGAATATTTTAACGCTTTGCAAACGTTGTCGGATAACGAGTTATAGTCCTTTTTGTAAAAGTTTTCGGCAAGCTCGGGAACCAGCACAAGTGCGATAGAACCTATTAAGGAAGAGGGAATAAACAGCATAGGTATCGCCATACCCGACACTTCTCCGAAGTACGCCACGGCTTGAGAGGAAGAAAGTCCGCATTTAATCAGCCTTGCTGGTAAAATTATGGCTATTAGCGAGTTTATCAAAGAGGTTGTCGTTCTCATTGCGGTAATGGGCGTTGCGGAGGCGAGCAAAGGCTTTAATTGCGGTAACGGGTTTGCGGGCTTATTCTTTAAAGCGAGCATTACTATCGAGGACAGAGTAAAGGAAAAGATATAGGAAATAAGCACCGAGTAGGAGGCGTTTTTTACCCCTTGCATAAGAGAAGACGACAGCCCTATCGAAATAATTCCGCTAGTTATCATCACGAATTCTTCCAAAAACTCTATAAGCGAGTAAGCAAAAAAGTTTTTATTGCCCCAAAACGCTCCCCTTATCACCGCATAAACGGAATTTATCGCAAGCGTCGGGATAATAATCGCAAGTACCGTTACGCACCGTTTATCCGAAAACATAAAGGAAATTTTCCCTTTAAACAAGAAAAACAACGCCGTCACGGGGACGGAAAAAATAAGTGCCGTAACTACGCCTGCGCTTACCGTTTGGTAAACGCCTTTTTTATTGTTTTCGGTTTTGTGTTTTATTATCATTCTGCTCACCGTAACGGGTATGCCCGAGGCAGTCACCGTTACCAACACGCCGAATACCGAAAGGGCAATTTGATATATTCCCAAGCCCTCCGCCCCGAGCGTTCTCGATAAAAAAATTCTATATAAAAACCCTAAAAATCTTTCGCCTATGGAAAAGGTGGTGACTACCGCCACCGTTTTAAACAACTTTTTTATAACAAGTACCTCTCGTTTAAATTTTATTGTCTTTTTTTCTCATTTATTACCGCAAGTCGTTAAGTTGCTTTTAACGTGGTTTTTAGTTGTCTTTAAGTTTTTTTTGCTCTTAAACGGGGTTTTAATCGGCGTACAAATGAAAAAACCTTTCAAAAATCCCGTTTTTTTATTGAAAAAAAATTCGTTATATGCTAAACTGAAAAATATACGGCAATTTTTTTATAGCGGAGGTAAGTAATGCCAACGAAAGAATACGGTTCGCACAACATTAAAATTCTGGAAGGACTGGAAGCGGTTCGTAAAAGACCGGGAATGTACATCGGCGGAACGGGATTAAAGGGTTTACACCACATTTTATGGGAAATCATAGACAACGCCATAGACGAAGCGTCTAACGGCTATGCGGATAAAATATCCGTTATTTTATACGACGACGGTAGCGTTTCGGTCGAGGACAACGGTCGAGGAATTCCTACCGATATTCACCCGACGGCAAAAGTTTCGGGCGTGGAAGTAGTATTTACTCAACTTCACGCAGGCGGAAAGTTCGACAACGACAATTACGCATACTCGGGCGGTTTGCACGGCGTAGGCGCGTCCGTTACCAACGCTTTATCCGAATGGTTAGAGGTAGAGGTTTACAAGGGAACGGTTTTCAAAATGAAATTCCATTCCTATTACGACGAAAAAAAGGGTAAAGTTTTATCGGGTATGCCGATAGGACACCTTAAAAACACCGAAAAGGCAACGACTAAAAAGGGTACTTACGTTCGCTTTAAGCCCGACAAAACCGTTTTTGAAACTTGCGAGTTCGATTACGGTATTATCGTCGACAGAATAGAAGAACTTGCCTTTTTGAATAAAGGCGTAACCATAACGTTAGAGGACAGAAGAAACAATCTTCACGCCCCCGTATCTTTTAATTACGACGGCGGTATTATAGACTTTGTTAAAAAGTTAAACGCAAACAGAAAGGCGATAGTGGATAGTCCCGTTTATTTAAGCGGAGAAGTCAACGGTATTTTAGCCGAAATATCTTTCCAACACACCGAAAATTACGATGAAAACATTATTTCTTTCGTAAACAATATTTTAACTAGCGACGGCGGAACGCACGAAGAAGGCTTTAAGGCGGGCTTTACCAAGGTTTTAAACGACTATGCGAGAGACACCAATCTTTTAAAGGAAAAAGACGACAATCTTTTGGGCGAGGACTACCGTGAAGGACTTACTTGCGTTATTTCGATAAAGATGAAAAACGCCCAATTCGAGGGGCAAACAAAGGGGAAACTCGGCAACCCCGAGGCTAAAACGGCGCTTACGCAAATTACCGTGGAGCAGTTAAAGGCGTTAACCGAAAACAAGAAAAACAAATCGGTTTTCTCGACTATGGTCGGTAAAGCGGTAAACGCTTCCAAGGCGAGAAAAGCCGCCAAGCAAGCCAAAATGATAGCAAGGGCGAAAAACAGCGCGGATTCCTTCAATTTAGTCGGAAAACTTGCCAACTGTTCGTCTAAAAAGTATGAAGAAAACGAACTCTTTATAGTAGAGGGAGACTCCGCAGGCGGAAGCGCAAAACAAGGAAGAGACAGAACCCACCAAGCTATTTTACCGCTCAGAGGAAAACCGCTCAACTGTGAAAAAAAGAGAATAGACGAAGTTCTTAAAAACGAAGAAATTCGTACGATAATAAGCGCTTTGGGGACGGGAATAGGCAACGACTTCGATATGTCTGCGTTAAAGTTCGATAAAGTAATAATAATGTCCGACGCGGACACGGACGGAGCGCACATAAGGGCTATTTTGCTCACTTTCTTTTATAGGTATATGCGTCCTTTAATAGAGCAAGGGCACGTGTATATCGCAATGCCACCGCTATACAAAGTGTTTAAAAAGGACGTGGAAGAATACGCTTTCGACGACAACGAATTAAAATCGAAAATAGAAAAAGTCGGCAGAGGTTATCAACTTCAACGTTATAAAGGTTTGGGAGAAATGAACCCCGAACAGCTTTGGGAAACGACTATGAATCCCAAAACGAGAGTAATGATGCAAGTATCAATCGACGATAAGGCGCTTAACGAAAGATTAATTTCCACGCTTATGGGCGACGCGTTGCAAGAAAGAAAAGCGTATATTTTGGAATATGCGAATTTTAACAAAGACGATACTTATTTCGATAAAGTAAACGTGATAAGAGGTGACGCAAGTGGAAGAAATTAAGAACGGTATTATAGAAAAATCAATGGAAGACGTTTTGCATAGCTCGATGATACCCTATGCGGAAGACGTTATATTAAACAGGGCAATCCCTCGTATAGAGGACGGACTTAAACCCGTTCAAAGAAGAATTTTGTATTCTATGTATACGCTCGGAATAATGCCCGATAAAGGTTACAAAAAAAGCGCGAGAGTAGTCGGTGACTGTCTTGCAAAATATCACCCTCACGGCGACACTTCCGTATACGACGCGATGGTTCGTTTAGCGCAAGACTTTAATATGCGTAATATTTTGGTCGACGGACACGGAAACTTCGGTTCTATCGACGGCGACGGCGCGGCGGCAATGCGTTACACGGAAGTAAAACTAAACTCTCTTGCGTTGGAGCTTTTGGACGGGCTGGATAAAGAAACGGTTAAATGGCAGTCTAACTTCGACGACGAACTCAAAGAACCCGAAACTTTGCCGGGGAGATTTCCGAATTTGCTCGTAAACGGCGCAACGGGAATAGCGGTAGGACTTGCCACGAATATCCCCACGCACAATCTTGCCGAGGTTATCGACGGGGCGGTTGCGTATATCGACAATCCGAAAATCACCTTGGACGAAATGATGAAATACGTCAAGGGACCCGACTTCCCGACGGGGGCTTATATTATAGCCGACGAAGACCTTAAAACGGCATATAGGACGGGTAGAGGCAAATTTATAATAAGAGCGAGAATGCACTTAGAGCAAGGCGAAAACGGTAAAAAGAATATCGTTATCACCGAAATGCCTTATCAATCCAACAAAGCGGAAATTCTAAAAGATATAGCAAACAAGCAACAAGACAAGGTTGCGGGATTAGAGGGTATAACCGATATAGTCGACGAGTCGGACAGAAGCGGTATGAGAGCCGTTATCAAGGTTAAAAAGGACGCCGACGTAAACGGAATAATCAAGTATTTACTCAAAAACACCAAGCTTCAAGTGAGTTACGGTATAAATATGGTCGCCATTGCAGACGGCAAACCGCAACAACTTGGGCTTATAGATATCCTTGCGTATTACGTAGAGTATCAAAGAAAGGTCGTTTTAAACAGAACCAAATACGACTTAAACAAAGCGCAAGAAAGGGCGCATATTTTGCAAGGGCTTATAATTGCGGTAAACAATATCGACGCAGTTATTAAAATTATCAAAAACGCCCCCGATACGCCCACCGCTCGTCAACAATTAAGAAAGGCTTTCGACTTGTCCGAAAAGCAAGCGCAAGCGATTCTCGATTTAAGACTTGCAAGAATTACCAAGTTAGAGGTTAAGGGATTAGAGGACGAACTTAGAAATTTAGAAGAGCTTATCGCAAAACTCAAAAAAATCGTCGAAAGCAAAAAATTGCAAATGGAAACGGTTAAAACGGAGATGCTTGCGATTAAGAAAAAGTATAAAGACGTAAGAAAAACGGAAATCGTTTACGACGCAAAAGAAATAGATTTAGACGCTAATTCTTCTAACCAAGTGGAAAACGTGGTAATAGCTTACACCGCCAATAAGACGATTAGAAGACTAAAAGTCAAAAACTACGAAAAGGCGATAGAGGACGAAGAGCCGTCCGTTAAAAACTTGTTTAGGTTCGCTTGCAGAACGGATACCGATAAAGACGTGTACGCATTTACCAACAAGGGCAACTTGTTTAAAATGGATATATCCTTTATCCCCGAAAGCAAAGGTTCGGATATAAACGGCGTTGCATTTAGCAAATTCTATAAAGAAGCGGAACAAGGCGAAGAACCCGTTGCGTTTTTCTCGTCGGACGAACTCGATTTCGAAAAGGGCAAGCTGTTATTCTTTACTGAGCAAGGTATGGTAAAACTATCGGAATTATCCGACTACAACCTCGTCAAGAATACTTATCCCGCTATCAAGCTTAAAGAGGGCGACAGCCTTATTGCGGTGGATGTGGATAAGGATTATAGCGAAATGCTTTTCGTAACCGCAAACGGTATGGTAGAGCGTGCCGAAAAAGAAGTTCCCGTTCAAGGCAGAACGGCGGGCGGAGTTAAAGGCGTTAGCCTAGGCGCAGGAGATAAAGTGGTTTACGCTTGCGAATTCGACAGAGATACTACCGACAGTATGGTTATAGCTACCACTAGCGGATTCTTTAAAAAGGTTGCTATCGGCACTATTTCCAAAATTGCGAGAGGCGGAAAAGGCGTAAGGTGTATAGATTTATCCGAAATGCCCGACGCAAAGGTAAGCTTGGCGTTCGTGCTGGTTACAAACGAAAGCGTCAGAGTGTTCGCCGTGGGCGATGAGGGCGTATCTTCTTGCGACGGCGGAGAAATACCGCTTGAGTCAAGACTTTCCAAAGGTAAAAAGATAGCGAAATTAGGCAATCCCAAAAATATATACAAAAAAACTCGTTCGTTTAAGTAAGGTGCGGTATGGTAAGTGAAAAAGCAAAAATTTTAATAGACGCTTCCGAAAAAGAGTATTTTAAGGTTACTTCTTTAATATCCGATTTATACGATAAAGTTTTTTCGGGAAAAGAGGTAAAGTGGAGCAAAACCGAGGTTTTATCCAATATGGACGCTTATATTCAGTCTTTTTTAACGGTTCTCGCCATTAAAAACGGCAAGCTCGGCGAAGATGAAACCACGCTTATTGCGGGTATCGTCAGATACGGTACGGTTTATCAAGATTTAGATATTACGCTTTTTGCCGACTGTAATTACGAAATGAGGAACAAGCTGAAAGAAATCGTGAGCGATACGCTTTCAAAAACGCCTTTTGCGATAGTTTTATCTTCCGTTATAGACAAAAAGTACGATAGAAAAATCACCAAGGAGATTTTAAACGGACTAATAAAAGTCGGGTACAATCTTTCTTGTATGGCTAACCTTTATGACTCTTTAGACGAAGTCAAGGCGAACCTAAAAAGCATAACCGATTTTATCAATGCAAATTCAATACCGATTTAATTTTAAACAAATTAATATTAAACAACGAAATCCGTCGCTTTTGTGCGACGGATTTTTTTATAAATTGCTAAACTGTTTTTTGTAGTCCGAAGGGGTAATGCCCATATATTTACAAAAGACTTTTCTAAAATAGCTTTCGGAATGGAAATTACACATATAAGAAACTTCGCTGACTAAATACTCGGCGCTTTCTAAATATTGTATTGCGTAATTTATTTTAATGGAATTTAGATAATCGTTAGGGGATTGTCCCAGTTCGTCTTTAAAAAGTCTGTATAGTTTAGCTTCGCACGAACAACAGTATTTCGCCACGTCCGAAAATTTAAAATCTTTATTCCAATTGTCCGTGATAAAAGTAATTGCTTCGCACAGCTCTTTTTTATATTTTTTTCTACCGCTGTCCATAGCGGGCAACAGTTTGCTTAGTAGTCTGTAAAATTCGGAATAAGCAATAAGTTGACCTTGCATGGAATCGTTTAGAGTGTTGTGAATTTTTAGTATATTGTCTATCATTTCCGTTTGCTCTATCTCGTTTTCAAACGAAAAAACCTGTAAGTTGTAGTTGTTTAAAGCGTTTTCTGAATTGATATTAAAGTTTAGATATATAACGTGTATGTCGGGATTGCCTATCCATTCGGAATAGCAAAAAATTTTTTCGGGGATAATAACGATATCTCCTTTTTTTACCGTTAGTTTTTGGTTGACGTAGTTAAAAACTCCCGTTCCGTCAAGTATAACGCCTAAACGTATGCGCATTTGTCTTGTTTTAGGCGTGCATAAATGTTTATATTTATATTTATGCTCCGTGCTTGAAAGATTGTATACATAAAAATTATCCATAAAACCCCACAGTTTACTAAAAAAATATAGAAAAGTTCTCTTTTTTAGATTATAGCGTATTGATAAAAGAACGTCAAGATATTATACTAAAAAAAATGAAAGCGGTAATTATTG
Organism: uncultured Christensenella sp.; assembly: GCA_964601265.1. GTDB lineage: Bacteria > Bacillota > Clostridia > Christensenellales > Borkfalkiaceae > UBA4675. Next base: position 6,914 of record CAZRMT010000032.1, on the reverse strand, counting down.
AAAACAAAAAACTAAAATTGAAAGAAGTGTCCAATCCTAAAATCGGCGAAAACGACGTGTTGGTAAAGGTGTTTTATTCGGCGGTAAATAGAGCCGACGTTATGCAACGCGAGGGCGATTATCCTTCGCCTGCGGGGTGTCCCGAATGGCTGGGGTTAGAGGTTTCGGGAGAAATAGTCGAAGTAGGGACGGGAGAAAAAGCAAGACGAAAATGGCGTGTAGGCGACAAGGTTTGTTGTCTTTTGGGCGGTGGCGGTTATGCCGAATTCGTTTCAGTTAATTGCGATATGTGTATGCCCGTACCCGAAAATTGTTCTATGGTAGAAGCGTCTTGTTTACCCGAGGCGTTGGCTACCGCTTATTTAAAGTTGTTTATAGAGGCGAAAGCGCAAAAGGGCGAAACCTTACTCGTTACCGCAGGGGCAAGCGGACTTGCTTCGGTTGTTATTCCGCTAGCTAAATCTTTCGGATTGAGGGTAATTACCACGGTGCGTTCCGACCCGTCTAAAATAAAGAATTTAGGGGCGGACGTAGTAGTCGATACGAGGGTGACTGACTTGGTGGACGTATTAAAAGTCGAATACGAAGAAAAAAGAGGGGTAGATATTGCGATAGACTGCCTTGGCGGGGATAAGTTAGACGAGTATTTTCAATACGTTAACTATAATTGCAGGTGGATAATAATAGCTTCGCTTGCGGGTGATTACGCTAAAATAAATCTTAAAAACGTTTTTAAGAAAAATATCCGCATAATAGGTAGTACGCTTCGTTCGCGTTCAATAGAGCAAAAAGCGTTTATTTTATCGGAGCTTGTCGATAAAGTTTGGGATAAAGTGTCGGCAAGAGAAATAGTTCCGACAATTTATAAAGTATTGCCTATTACTTCCGTTAAAGAAGCACACGCATCACTTTTAGAAAGTCACGTGGGCAAAATCGTATTAAAAGTAAATTAAAAACTTTAAGGAGGAAAAGATGAAAAAATTTATCACTTTTTGTTTAATCGTCTTATCGGCGGTCACTTTGTTCGGTTGTAACGTTACGTCCGAAAAAAAAGAATATAAAGTGTTCTTTTACGTTGAAGACGCTTTGTATGAGTCTGTTACCGCAGACGAAAACGGCAACGTTGTTTTCCCTGAAAATCCCACTCCCGAACAGCATTACGAGTTCGACGGATGGTATTTGGATAAAGACGCGTGGGAAAGTCCGTTTACTTCTAGTAGTTTAGTATCTGCCGACACGGTAGTTTACGCTAAATTCTCAAGAATAGAGTACGAAGTAAAGTTTTACGTGAACGACGACTTGTATGAAACGGCTACCACGGATGAAAATGGAAATATAATTTTCCCCGAAGACCCTACGCCCGAACAGCATTACGAGTTTGACGGTTGGTATTTGGATAAAGACGCGTGGCAACAGCCTTTTACTTCTAGTTCTTCCGTAACGGAAAACGTCAATGTTTACGCTAAATTTTCAAGAATAGAGTATAAAGTGAGATTTTACGTTGAGGGCAGTTTGTATGCGACGGTAACGGTGGACGAGAACGGTGGTATTACTTTCCCCGACGAACCGGATTTGGGTGTGGGGTACACGTTTGACGGTTGGTATTTGGATAAGACGTATAATACTGTATTTAATGCGGAAAGTTTAAGTGCGCCGATAGAACAAAATACGGAGGTGTATGCGAAAATGCAAAAACAAGTTCTCAACACTAAAAACGGCACGATTGAAACGCTTGAAGTCGGTTCAAAAGTGTGGAGCACTAATAATTACGTGTTCAAAAGCTTGCCTCAGGCATTTATAAACAAACCTTATATTCTTTGGTCTATAAACGGGACTAATAAAGTTACGTCCATAAAAGCGGGCTGGGTTTACGTAATAACGGGCGAAGCTGTGGATTTCGGTAACGCTAATTCGCAAATGGTAACGTTAGACGGATATAATTTTACGTTACTTGATACCGCATTTTGGAATATTTGGGACGCAGCGTTAAAAAATAACTATATTTACGAAAAATACGTAGAAGTCGGTGAAGAATTCGAGTTTGGTAGGTGGACGGTCGTTATAATGTCCGAAACAAGATTGGATATATATAAAGACGAGCCTATTGTAAAGGAGGACGAATTAGCCGTGCTAAATCCTGCGGACGGCGATACCGTTATCAATATGGCGTTGTCGGCAAAAGTGTTTAGCGACAGAACTTATACTTTCTACGATATGCCTTATTGGTTGGCGGGGAAAAATTATATTTTAAACGCTTACGGCTCCGCTTCACATTCCGCAACCGTAACGAAAGAAGGTTGGGTATATATGATTACCAGTAAGGCGGGTAATATCAGTATAAGAAGTTCCCTTGTAAACAGCGGTTGGATAGACGTTACGGACACGATTCCGTCCGATCTCAACTTGTTTGGAGATTCAACTCAAAACGGAGCGTTTTTAAATTCTACCTATCAAGGTTTTGCGCTTTTGAAGAAACGTTTCAGTGTGGGCGAACAAGTGTCTTGGGGCAAATGGGGAATACCCGTATTTTCGGGCGAAATAGTTGTTTCCGATAATATAGCGCGACTTGTTGCGGTTTCCGATACGACTTATACGGCAAAAGCGGAGAACGGAATGAGATTGTTTAGCGACAGAACTTATTTTGCAATGAACGGCGTTCCGTCGGGGTTAAACGGATTGTCTTATTTTATCGACGGAATAGATACGGGAGCAACCGTAAAAGCCGTTACTTCCGGAATAGCGTATTTGATGATTCCAAGCGCAACCAACGTTTATTCGTCTTTGGAAGAAGAAGTCGTTGCCGACGGTTGGCAGTTAGTGCCTTACAGACATTTCCGCTTGGCTGTCGGGTTGTTGTTCGGAAACAGATTGTATTATAAACAAGTGGAAGTCGACGAAGAAATACACTACGGGAAATATAACTTAGTGTTCGGAGCGACTTTGCAAAACGAGGAAGATTATTACGTAATGCCTTCTATTACGACGCCTGCCGATATTTTGTTAAATCCGACGGGAGAAAATTATAATACGACTACGCAAAATTGGCTTGGTTGTCCGACTATTGAGTTGACTGACAACGGAAGAATTTGGGCAGGTTGGTTTACGGGCGGAGCAAAAGAGCTTGGAACGGGAAACTATGCTATTATCGGGTATAGCGACGACGACGGAGTTTCTTGGGTTAAAGCAATGGCTGTCGTTCATCCGAATACTGCGGTGCAAGTAACTAAACCCGAGTTGTGGACTGCGCCTAACGGAGATTTATGGCTGTTTTGGATTCAGCATACGGGCACGGGTAATTTCGATGGAAAAATGGGAACTTGGGCTTCGGTATGCTCTAATTCGGAAAGTGATAATCCTTCTTGGTCTACGCCTTGCCGTTTAACCGACGGGTATATGCGTAGTAAACCAATTATCGTGGACGTTGACGGCGTTTCAACGTGGATGTATTCCGCGTTCGACTGGATGGAACCGCATTATACTAGGGTGTACGCTTCCGTCGATAGCGGAGCAACTTGGACTTTGAGAGGAAAAGCCGAATGTTTGGACTATTCTTCGGGTAAAAACAATCTTGACGATCCCGTGCTTGTACAAAAGCCCGACGGTTCGTTATGGTTGTTAATGAGACCTAGTAACGGAAATACCGTATACGAAAGCTTTTCTTACGACGGCGGTTATACTTGGACTCACGCTAAAAAGAGTAGCATTGTAGGTCCGCAATCCAGACTTACCGTAAACGTGTTGGACGACGGAAAAATTCTTTTGATATTCCACGATAGTAGCGCAAGAGCAAACTTAACCGCATTTTTATCCGACGACGGAGGAAAAACGTGGAAATATAAATTGCTTATCGACCAACGCAACGGCGTTTCTTATCCCGACACCGTCGTTTTAAAGGACGGAACGATATACGTTATATACGATTGGAACCGTACGAGCGATAAAAAGGTTTACGTTACCGTATTTACGGAAGATGATATAATCGCAGGCGATTACGTTTCCGAAAACGCTAAAAAGAGTTTTCTTGTTGAATTCGATTAAATAAAAATTTTTAGCTGTAAAATTTAATAAAGACGTAAGACGACGGTTTTGCCGTCGTCTTTTTGCGTCATATTTTGTCAAAAAGTGAAATATAATGTAGAAGAAGTTACTAGCGATAATCGTTGCCGAATTTTAACTTTTTTCGTTTTAGAGTTAAATCGACACGTTGTCGTAAATTTTGCTAAAATTCTTTAACTAATTATTGTTAATATAGAGGTGTAAATTGAATAAGAAAAAAAATCTAAAAAAAATATTGGCAATTCTTTTATGTTTTGCGACTTTTTTTTCGCTTTGTATAGGAGTGGACTTCGTCGAGGCGGACGAAGTGTTTAACGGCAGTAAAAAAAGGGAACTTCCCATTTACAACGTCGACACGAAAGAAAAGCTCGTATCTATTTCTTTCGATTGCGCTTGGGGTGTGGAGTACACGGACGAAATACTTTCCGTTATGGAAAAGTACGGCGTAAAAAGCACTTTTTTTTGCGTGCAGTTTTGGGTTGAAAAGTATCCCGAATACGTAAAGAAAATTTCGGATGCGGGGCACGAGGTGGAAACTCATTCCGCAACGCATAACTATATGAGTAAATTAAGTAAAGAAAAGATAAAAGAGGAGCTTTCTTCTTCAAAAAAAGCGATAGAGGATATAACGGGTAAAGAGGTTACGCTTTTTCGTCCGCCGTACGGAGATTACAACGATAAACTCGTCTTAACCGTTAAAGAAATGGGGCTATATACCGTTCAATGGGACGTAGACTCGCTTGACTGGAAAGATTTATCCAAAGAAAAAATAACCGAAAGGGTATTAAAAAAAGCAAAAGCGGGTTCGATAATATTATGCCATAACAACGGTTTACATACGGCGGAAGCTTTATCAGGGATATTCGAAGTATTAATCTCGCAAGGGTATAAATTCGTTCCGGTAGGAGAGCTTATTTATAAGGATAATTATTATATCGACTCTTTGGGAACTCAACACAGGAAATAAATCCGAAAGGATAAATGGAGGTAAATAAACAAATGGAATACGTGGACAAAAACAATAATAAAGTTTACGTGCGTGGCGAAATTCTTTCGTCGGCAAAATTTTCTCACGAAGTATACGGGGAAGGCTTTTACGAAATGGAGGTAATGGTTAAGCGTTTATCTGGGCAAGCGGACGTTTTGCCCGTCACGGTAAGCGAAAGGCTTATGCAGGAAAAAGACTTGCAAGTGGGTAAAACCATTTCGGCGATAGGACAATTTCGTTCGTATAATAAATTAGTGGACAATAAAAGCAAACTTATGCTTACCGTTTTCGTACGGGAAATAGTCGAAAACGATTTAAACAAGAATCCGAATTCCATAACGCTTTCGGGCTATATTTGCAAAGAGCCTATTTATAGAACTACGCCTTTTAACAGAGAAATAGCTGACGTTCTTCTTGCTGTGAACAGAGCTTATAATAAATCCGACTATATTCCCTGCATTGCGTGGGGAAGGAACGCTAGATTTGTCAAAAATTTGCAAGTGGGCGACTTTATGACTATAAGCGGAAGAATACAGTCGAGGGAATACCAAAAGAAATTCAGCGACGACGATATAAGAACTATGGTTGCGTATGAAGTGAGTATAAATAAACTTTCGACCGAGGAAGAGGAGTTTTTCGCCGAAAAAGAAGAAAAAGCGGTATTTTTCGATAATGCGAACTGAATAATCTTATATTTTTTTGAAAAACCGTTGACTATTTTACCGATAAAAGATATAATATTAATGTTGAAAAAAATGAAAACTTTTGGAGGTAATTAAATATGGCAAATGTTAAAGTAGCTATTAACGGTTTCGGAAGAATCGGCCGTTTGGCTTTTAGACAAATGTTTGGCGCAGAGGGATTCGAAATCGTTGCAATCAACGACTTAACCAGTCCTAAAATGCTCGCTCACTTATTAAAATACGATACTACTCAAGGTAACTATGCAAATAGTCACAAAGTAGAGAGTTGTGAAGCTGTTCTTAACGAAGACGGAACGGTTAAGGAAGACGGATATATCGTAGTTGACGGAAAGAAAATTACGATTTACGCAAAAGCAAAAGCAGCTGAACTTCCTTGGGGAAAACTTGGAGTAGACGTTGTTTTGGAATGTACCGGTTTCTATACGTCCAAAGCTAAAGCGCAAGCTCATATCGACGCAGGCGCAAAGAAAGTCGTTATTTCCGCTCCTGCAGGAAACGACCTTCCCACTATCGTTTACAACGTTAACCACGAAACTTTAACTAAAGACGATCACATCATTTCCGCCGCTTCTTGTACGACTAACTGCTTGGCTCCTATGGCTAAAGCTCTTAACGACTACGCTAAGATTCAATCGGGTATTATGACCACCGTTCACGCTTATACGGGTGACCAAATGATTCTTGACGGTCCTCAAAGAAAGGGCGATTTAAGAAGAAGCCGTGCAGGCGCTATGAACATCGTTCCTAACTCTACGGGTGCGGCTAAAGCAATCGGTTTAGTTATTCCTGAATTAAACGGCAAACTTATCGGTTCTGCTCAAAGAGTTCCTACCGCTACGGGTTCTACCACTATTTTAGTTGCTGTTGTTAAAGGAAAGGATATCACTATCGACGGTATTAACGAAGCTATGAAGGCTGCCGCTACCGAATCTTTCGGATACAACACCGACCAAATCGTTTCTTCCGACGTTATCGGAATGAGATACGGTTCTTTGTTTGACGCTACTCAAACTATGGTTGCTAAGATTGACGACGACACTTATCAAGTACAAGTTGTTTCTTGGTACGACAACGAGAACTCTTACACCAGCCAAATGGTAAGAACCATCAAATATTTTGCTAAATTCTTTTAATTAACAAAATAGATTTATAAATTAACCTCGGCT
>CAZRMT010000031.1:6101-17491 GCA_964601265.1 uncultured Christensenella sp. | reverse complement strand
AAGGGAATAGTAACTACTACGACGTAAGTTCCGAACGATTGACCAAAGTAGGGAAAAAGTTAAAAATATGAAAAAGCGTTTTAAACGATTTTGCATAAAAATTTATATACTGCCGATAATTTTGGCGATATTGTATATACCGTTTACGTATTTTCTTGGGTATGGGTTTACAAGGGCTAAAGACCTTATTTTTATAGGCGTTGTTTTATTTGTGCTAGTTGTAAACGGCGTTATCCGAGAAGTATACGCACGAAAAAAACTTTTAAAAATATTAAAAACGTCGGAAATGAAAATCGACAAACAATTTGTTTATGATAGTCAAGTAATGTGTTTTGATTACGAAAAACGACTTATAGCAATACTTTTTTATAAAAAAAGTAGCTCTATTCCCGTTGTGCAAATAGTAAGTTTTGACGATATAAGCGACAAAAAAACAGAAGTTCGGTTTATCGGCAAAAAAAAGTATTTAACGCTATCTTTTAATATTAACTTAAACGGGAAAAGAGAAGAAGCGGTAACGTGGGAAGTGCTATTAAAAGAGGATATGCCTTTAGGAGAAGTCAACTTAAAAGACGTAATCGACAAAAACGAAGAGTTTAAAAAAGTTAACGAATTGTCCGAATTGATTGATTGTGTAACAGGGTAGTTTTTAAAAAACAAAAAACGGGAAAACCGCAAAAGGTTTTCCCGTTTCGATATTTTTAAGATTAAACGTTGATAATTTTTCTGCCCGATTTTTCGGCATATTTTACCGTGTTAAACGTTCCGCCGAACGATTTATGTAAAAAGGCAACGACTACGGCGCTGTGGTCTACCATATAACAATTTCTTTTATACATACAATAAGAGGTAAACTTTTCGCTTAAAAGGTGCTTTTCGTTTGCCGATTTTAACATTCTTGCATATTCTTCTTTTTGAGAATCGGTAAAATACTTGTCTTGTTCTCTGCAAGGGATGCAAGCAATTAAAGTAATATCGTTATTTTCTCTGAGTTTTTCTAAAATTTGAAAGCAAACGGTGTCAAAGCCGATAGCCATTCCGATATAGAAACGTGTAAAGCCCTTTTTGATTAAAAGCTTAAAAACGTCTTCTAATCTTTTTGTGTCAAGACCGTCTATCGTTCTGTGTCCCGTTATCGCTACTGATTTTGCAATTAAAGAAATGTCTTCCATTTTATCCACCCTTTATCCTTGTTCTATTTTATCTAAAATTTCATAAAGCCTGTTTAAATCGTCGGGAGTAAAATATTCCACGGTGATTTTACCTTTTTCGCCGTTTCCGACGGCGGTTACCCTCGTTTGTAAGATATGCTCGAGCCGTACGGTAAGTTCCTCTATTTCTTCTGTTTTTTCGACTTTTTGCTTGGGGGTAATTTTTTCCGTAAGTTTTTTTACTTCCGTTTCGGTTTTTCTCACCGACCAACCCTCTTTACGGATTTTGGCAAGAAAAAATTTTTGGTACTTAATTTCCAGCGGTATAAGCGTACGCGCGTGCGCCTCGCTTAGTTCTCCCTTTTCCAAATAGAATAAAACTTCTCTCGAAAGCGTGAGCAGTCTTAACTTGTTGGCTATTGCCGACCGACTTTTTCCGACTGAAAGCGCAAGTTCTTCTTGCGTCATATTGTATTCTTGCATAAGTCGTTTTAAGCCCTTTGCCTCGTCTACGGGGTTTAAATCTTCTCTTTGCAAGTTTTCTATCAAGGCAATTTCTTCTACCTGCTTGTCGTCGCAAACTTTAACGATGGCGGGAATAGTTTTTTTGCCTAGTTTTTTTACCGCACGGAACCGTCTTTCCCCCGCGATTATCATATAGTAACCGCTGTCCTTTTTTTGGACTACGATAGGGGAGATTACGCCGTGCCTCGAAATGGACAACGCAAGGTCGGTGATTAAGTTTTCGTCAAAATTTTTTCTCGGCTGGTTGGGATTGGCGTAAATTTTGTCCATATCCAGCTCGAAAACCGTGTCTTTTCGTTCCATTCCTCAATAGAAAATCAGTCGTTGTCCGAAGCGTTTTGGTTATTGGTTGCGACTTCGGTTTTTGTTTGCCTACTTTCGCCGAAAGGATTTTCCTTTCTTCTTTTTTCTCTCTCGTCGATGTCTTCGACTATTTCGGCAACCGTTTTGCCTTCCATAATCATATCGACTTCTTCGGAATATATGGTTTCTTTTTCAACCAAAAGTCTTGCCATAACGTCCAAAAGCGAACGGTGAGAGGAGAGAAGTTCTCTTGCCTTTTCGTGAGCTTCTTTTATTATTCTTTCTATTTCTTCGTCGATAAGTTTAGCGGTCGCTTCGCTGTAAGGCGTCCTCGTTTGGTAATCTCTGCCGACGAAAATTTGGTCGTTATCGCCGTAGTTTACGGGACCTATAAGGTCGCTCATACCCCATTCGGTAACCATTTTTCTAGCGCGTTGAGTAACGACGGAAATATCATTGCTTGCGCCTGCGGAAATGTCGTGAATTACAAGTTCTTCCGCAACTCTTCCGCCCAAAGTCATAACTATATCGTCCAAAAGCTTGTTTTTATTGATATGGTTGCTGTCGTCGTCGGGGCGAGTCATAGTGTAACCTGCGGCTCTTCCTCTAGGAATGATTGAAACTTCTTGTACGGGGTCGCAGTTAGGGAGAAGTCGCGCAAGTATTGCGTGTCCCGATTCGTGATAAGCGGTAATTCTCTTGTCCGTTTCGGTAACAAGACGGCTTTTTTTCTGCGGTCCGATAAGCACTTTGTTTATCGCCTCGTAAAGGTCTGTGTTGGTGATACACGGACGACCTGCTCTTGCGGTTAGAATAGACGCCTCGTTTAAAAGGTTCGCTAGGTCCGCACCCGAAAAACCCGCGGTGAGCCTTGCAAGCGTTTTAAAGTTTACGTCCATAGCAAGCGGTTTGTTTCTTGCGTGAACTTTTAAAATCGCCTCTCTTCCCTTAACGTCGGGCAAGTTGACGTAGATTTGTCTATCGAATCTTCCGGGACGGAGAAGGGCGGGGTCCAAAATGTCCGCACGGTTAGTCGCCGCCATAATTATTATGTTCTCGTCCGTTTCGAAACCGTCCATTTGAACGAGTAGTTGGTTTAAGGTTTGTTCTCTTTCGTCGTTTCCACCGCCGAGTCCTGCGCCTCTTTGACGACCGACTGCGTCTATTTCGTCGATGAATATTATACAAGGCATATTCTTTTTAGCCGTTGCGAATAAATCTCTTACACGTGAAGCGCCTACGCCGACGAACATTTCAACGAAGTCCGAACCGCTTAGCGAGAAGAAAGGAACGTTCGCCTCTCCCGCGACGGCTTTTGCGAACAAGGTTTTTCCCGTTCCGGGAGGACCGACCAAAAGAACGCCTCTAGGAACTCTTGCGCCGAGGTTTTCAAACTTTTTAGGCGCTTTTAAAAACTCTACTATTTCTTTGAGTTCTTCTTTTTCTTCTTCGGCTCCCGCAACGTCGGTGAAACGTACTTTGGATTGAGAAACCCTTGCTTTCGTTTTACCGAAGTTGGAAACTTCCTTTCCGCCACCGCTCATTTGTCTGAAAACGATGAAAACTATTACTATCAGTCCTACGTTCAGTAGTAACGGTAACACCGTGGACGATAAGAACGCTCCCTCGTTGGGGTCTTTGAAATTATATGCGGTGATAAGCCCGTTGCCTTTCAGTATGCCGTACATCGAATTAAAGTATTCGTCCCTTGCAACGGCGGACTTGTAAATAAGTTTTCCGTTTTTGTTGTAACCTTTAAGAGTGTACGAGTCAACGGTTATATACTTTATCGAGCCTATGCCTTTTATGAGCAAGAAGTAGTTTCCGTTTGCTTCTTCTATCGAAAAATCGTATTGCTTATCGCCGACGGTTATTTTGCCGTTAGAGTAGTTGTATTCACTGCCGTCAACGGTGATTTTTCCGCTTGAAACGGAATTTACTTTGTCATAATCTTCACCGGAAATATAGTATAAGCCTGCTTTTTCAAAAAATACGCTTGTGTCTATCGTGTTTCCGTTGTTGCTGAAAAATACCGAAAAGAAGATAATGGCAGCCACGATAAAACCGATTATAATCCATAGCGTTTTTGTTCTTTTTTTCAATTTATAGTCCTCCAAAGACAGATAATTTGTAAGGATTATACGTTTTTAAACTTAAATCAAACTTTAAAGCGTTATAAAACACGCAAAATCTCGTTAACAGTATATTTTTTTAACGATTAAATTATTTACGCAATAAGTATTTTAACATAAACTATTTTTTTAATCAATCAAATTTACTCTTTTTTATATAAATAAAGCGTACAATTTTTTTTAAAGCGTACAAATTTCGGCAAGAACGTTAAAAGGAGAGAAAAGAACCGATAAATATTTTGCAAACCGAATAAAATGTGGTATAATACTCGGTATGAACGCTATTGAATTTAAAAACGTTTCGTTTAGTTACGAAAACGGAGTTAAAACTTTAAAAAATCTTTCTTTTACCGTGGAGGAAGGGCAAGAAGTTGCCTTTATCGGGCATAACGGTTCGGGCAAAAGTACCACCGCAAAGCTTATAAACTGCCTACTTACGGCTACGGAAGGGGAAGTTTTGGTATACGGTAAAAACGCTTCCGACAAAAAAAACGTGTTTGAAATACGTAAAACGGCGGGAATGGTTTTTCAAAACCCCGATAATCAGTCGGTGGCGACTATCGTCGAGGACGATATTGCGTTCGGTCCAGAGAACCTAGGAGTAAAAAGAGAGGAAATCGCGGAGCGTATAGATTTTGCGCTTAAAGCGACGGGAATGGAAGAGTTTCGTCATAAAACTTTTTCGCGTCTTTCGGGCGGACAAAAACAGAGAATAGCGATAGCCTCGGTTTTGGCGATAAAGCCTAAAATTTTGATTTTGGACGAGGCGACTTCTATGCTCGACCCCAAGGGCAGAAAAGAAATAATGGGAATCGTCGAAAAACTCCGCAAGGAAGAAAAAATGACCGTTATTTTGATAACTCACTATATGGAAGAGGTTGTTTCTTCCGATAAAGTTTTCGTTATGAACGAGGGCGAAATTTTAGCCGAAGGCACGCCCGAGGATATTTTTTCAGACGAAAAAACCATAGAAAAAGCAAGACTTACTTTGCCTAGGGCTTCTATTATCGCAAGCAAGCTTAAAGAAAAGGGAATAGATTTAGGCAGGATACTTACCGAAGAACAGTTGGAGGTGGCGTTATGCAAATATCTTGCAAAGACTTAAAGTTCACCTTTAACAAAAAAAGCAAGTTCCCCACCGTTGCTTTAAAGGGCGTAACGCTCGATATTCACGAGGGCGAAACGGTAGGAATAATCGGGCATACGGGTAGCGGAAAATCCACCTTTATTCAACATATAAACCGACTTATAGAGGTTGACGAGGGGGTTTTGACGGTTGGAAAATACAATCTTTCGCCGAAAACGAGAAAGGAGAAAAAGACACTTAAAAAAGAGTTGAGAGAGCTTAGAAAGGGTGTGGGAATGGTCTTTCAATACCCCGAATATCAACTGTTTGCGGAGAGCGTTTATTCGGATTGCGCGTTCGGCGTGAAACAATTTTACCCCGAAATGAGCGAAGAACAAGTGGCGTTGAGAGTGAAAAACGCCTTGGAAAAAGTGGGGCTAGATTACGACAAGGTGAAAGATAAATCGCCTTTTGAAATGTCGGGCGGACAAAAAAGAAGGGTGGCGATAGCGGGCGTTATTGCCGTTTGCCCCGAAATTTTGGTTTTGGACGAACCGCTTGCGGGGCTTGACCCGTCGGGCAAGGCGGATTTAATGAACCTTATAAAAGAGGTAAAAAGGGAAACGTGTAAAACGGTTATAATCGTTTCGCACGATATGGACGAGGTTTGCGACAACTGCGACAGGGTTATTGTTTTTTCGGACGGAAAAGTCGAGCTTGACGGAACGCCGAAAGAGGTGTTTTCGCAAGGGGAAAAACTCGGCGAGCTACGTATGGACTGCCCCGTAACGGCAAACGTGACTAAATATTTGGGCGAAAGGGGAATAAAAATAGATAACGATTACAGCGTGGACGGGTTCGTTTCGGCGGTAGCAAAGGCGGTGAAAGATGAATAAAGACGTATCTTTCGGCAGTTACTATCCCGTATCTTCGCCCGTGCATAAAATGAACGCTTGCATAAAACTTATAATTTTTATAGCGCTTATCGTATTGATATTTTTAATTAAAAACTTTTACGGGTTTATCGCTTACGGATTGTTTTTGATTTTTATAATTATTCTATCGAGAGTGCCTGTTTTAAGCGTTTTAAAGAGTTTGAAAGCGATTATGTTTTTAATAATATTCACCGTGCTTTTAAACTTGATTTTTTCGGACAAGACGGGAAAAGTTTTATTTACAATATGGAAACTCAAAATAACGCTTAAGAACGTGCTGTTTTCGTCGTTTATGGCGTTAAGGCTGGTAACGCTTGCCGTGACTAGTTCTATGCTGACCTTTACTACTACGCCCATAGAGCTTACCGACGCAATAGAAATACTTTTAAAGCCGTTGACTTGGGTGAAGTTTCCCGTGCATACGCTTGCGCTCATTATGAGTATAGCGTTAAGGTTTATTCCTACTTTAACGGAAAAAACCGAACAGATAATCAACGCTCAAAAGTCTAGGGGTTCGTTTATCGACAGCGGTGGTTTTTTGAAGAAAATAAAGGCGTTGGTGCCCGTTATTATTCCGCTTTTAATCGCGTCTTTTTCTATTGCCGACCAACTTGGCGACGCAATGGACGCAAGGTGTTATAACGGTAGCAAAACGAGAACCAAGTACAAAAAAAGCGTGTTAAGGGTAAAGGATTTTATAGCGGTTTTAGTTACCGTGGCGTTGTTCGTCGGGGTGATTATAATCAATATAAAGCTAGGTAAAAGCGTATGACGATAAAAGCGACGGTTTGTTACGACGGAACGAATTTTTCGGGCTGGCAGGTGCAAGAGGGGAAAAGAACCGTTCAAGGCGAAATAGAACGGGCGATTTACGAGCTTTCGGGCGAAAAAGTAAGGATAACGGGTAGCGGAAGGACGGACGCGGGCGTGCACGCCGAAGGGCAGGTGTTTTCCTTTGAAATAACCCTAAAAATAGACGAAAAACGGCTCTATAAGGCAATAAACGCCTATTTGCCCGAGGATATTCGCCTTTTAAACACGCAAAAAGCGGACGATGATTTTAACGCCAGATATTCGGCGAAGAGAAAAACTTACGAGTACCGTTTTTACGAGAGCGAAACGAAAAACCCGTTAAAGGAAAGGTACGCTTTAAATATTTTCGGCGTGGACTTTACGGCGATGAAAGAGTGCGTGAAACTGTTTAAGGGCAAGCACGATTTTTCCGCTTTTTGTTCGACGGGAAGTTCGGTGAAAACCACGGAGCGTACCGTTTATTCGTGCAGTTTAAAACAAAGCGGAGAGGGAATCGTATTCAGCGTTACGGGAAACGGCTTTTTATATAATATGGTTAGAATTATGGCGGGAACTATATTGTACGTAGGCGAGGGAAAAATTCCCAAAGAGAACGTTTTAAAGGCGTTTGAGACGGGGGATAGGAAGTTGCTAGGAAAAACGCTATCGCCGAAAGGGTTGTGCTTAAAAAAAGTCGAGTACAGCGAGTAAAAAAAATATAAAAAAATCGAAAAACGGATAGCATCAAGGTTGTCAAAAAAAAATCTTTGTGCTATACTGTTAATATAAAAGCGTAATATTTTTACGCAGTTTTTTAAAGGAGTGAAAAATGGAATCCGCAGACGCACGCCCCGGGCGACGTAACAACTAAAAAGCGGTAAAGACCTCTTTTTGTCGGGTTTTTTACCGTGACGAAAGGAGGTTTTATAATGGAAGAAGAAAAAATTTCCTCGGTCAGCAAAGATTATTCGGCTGAAATTCGCGATATTATCAGGAGCGAAATGCCTTCTGACGAAATCAGAGAAAAATTAGAAGAGTATCACGAAAACGACATTGCTTCGGCACTAGAACTACTGACGAAAGAGGAACGACATAGACTTTATAAAATTCTCGGAGATGAAAAAATTTCCGAGATATTTGCGTATTTAGACGATGTAGAAGAATATATAGGCGAACTTTCTAGCGAGAAAGCGGCGGACATAATAGAGGAAATGGACGTCGACGACGCAATAGACGTCTTGGAAGAATTAGAGGACGACAAAAAGGAAGAGCTTATATCCCTTCTCGACGAGGAAGCCAAAAAAGACATAGTAATGGTTCAATCTTTTACCGAAGAGCAAATCGGTAGCAAGATGACCACGAACTATATTTTTATCTCTAAAAATTCCACGGTAAAGTCGGCGATGAAGTCGCTAATAGACCAAGCGGCGGACAACGACAACGTTTCTATGATATACGTTGTGGACGACGAAGGGAAATATGCGGGCGCAATAGAATTGAGAGAATTGATTATCGCCAGAGCGAATAAAGATTTAGACGATATTATCACTAAAAATTACCCTTACGTTTACGGCGACGAGGACGTTGAAAAATGTATCGACGAAATCAGGGATTACGAGGAAAAATCCATTCCCGTACTTAATAGGCAAAACGAGCTTATCGGCGTTATTACGAGTTCGGACGTTCTCGAAATGGTGGACGAACAAGCGGACGAGGACTACGTAAAGTTCGCAGGCGTTTTAGATGTCGAAGATTTAAACGAACCTTTAATAAAGAGTTTAAGAAAAAGAACGCCTTGGATATTTATTCTTATGTGTATGGGTATGCTCGTGTCTGTCGTAACGGGACTATTCGAACCCGCAATGAAAGAGCTTACTTATATAGTATGTTTTCAGTCGCTTATTTTGGATATGTCGGGTAACGGCGGAACGCAAACTTTGGCTATAACGCTAAGAGTGCTTGACAACGAAGAACTTTCTACCAGAGAAAAGTTTAAGTTCTTGTTTAAAGAAATGCGAGTGGGATTTTTTAACGGACTTATAATGGGAATAATATGTTTCTTGTTTATGGGTGTGTTTATTAAGCTCCGCAACGGCTTTACTTTCGGACATTCGTTTATAGTTTCGGGCTGTATATCTATGGCGTGTTTAGTGTCGATGACGGTTGCGAGCATAATGGGGTGTTTAATACCGATGGTGTTTAAAAAGTTGAAAAAGGACCCCGCCGTTGCAAGCGGACCGATGATAACGACGATAGTGGACTTGGTTTCGGTCGTTACTTATTACGGGCTTGCGACTTTAATACTTTTAAAAATGTTTAACTTTTAAAAAATGGTTTTACCGAAGTGCGTCAGCAATATTACTGACGCACTAGTTATATCGCTAACGCGGTGATATTTTGCTGTCGCAAAGTGTTATATTGCTATCGCAGTTCTTAGTTGAAAACGGCGGGAAAAGAAACATTGTTTAGTTGGTTCTTTCGATAAAAAAAAGTAAAAAAAATCGGGGGTAAAAATCTTAAAAATAATTGTAATTGAAAAATAATTGTAGTATAATGGTTGTTAGTTTTTACTACGAGGACGAGGTTATGAACAAATTGGGTTTTGACAATGAAAAATACCTTTCGATGCAATCGGAACACATAAAACAAAGGGTTGATAAGTTTGGCGGAAAGCTTTATTTGGAGTTTGGCGGAAAACTGTTTGACGACTACCACGCTTCCCGAGTGTTGCCGGGGTTTAAACCCGACAGCAAACTGCAAATGCTACTTAAAATGAAAGACGAGGCGGAAATCGTTATCGCCATTAACTCCGACGCTATCGAGCAGTGCAAGGTAAGGGGCGATTTAGGTATTACCTACGACTTGGACGTTTTAAGGTTAATAGACGCGTTTAGAGAAGTGGGGCTTTACGTGGGGAGCGTGTGCTTAACGCAGTTTAAAGACCAAAAACTTGCTAAAAAGTTTGAAAAAACGCTTAAAAAACTCGGCATTAAAACTTATAGACATTACCCCATTCCCAACTACCCGTACGACGTGGAGGGGATAGTAAGCGACGCAGGGCTTGGTAAAAACGAGTATATCGAAACAACCCGTTCGCTAGTGGTAGTAACGGCTCCCGGTCCGGGGAGCGGAAAAATGGCGACTTGCATTTCGCAACTTTATCACGACAACAAGCGCGGGGTGAAATCGGGGTATGCTAAATTCGAAACTTTCCCGATTTGGAACTTACCGCTCCAACATATGGTAAATATCGCCTACGAGGCGGCAACGGCAGACCTAAACGACGTTAATATGATAGACCCCTATCACTTGGAGGCGTACGGCGTAAGCACCGTAAACTACAATAGAGACGTTGAAATCTTCCCCGTGCTAAAGAGAATGTTTTTAAAGATTTTCGGGGAAGAATATTATAAATCGCCTACGGATATGGGCGTTAATATGGCGGGAAACTGCATAATAGACGACGAGGCGTGCGTTGAGGCGTCTAAACAAGAGATAATAAGAAGATATTTGACCGCTTTGTGCGACAGAAGAAACGATAAAATAGGCGACGAAGTGGTAAACAAACTAGACGTGTTAATGCAAAGGTGCAATATTTCCGTTTCCGATAGAAAGTGCGTAAATTTCGCAAGGGAAAAATCCGTAAAGACGGACGCGCCCGCAACGGCTATGGAACTTAACGACGGCACTATTATTACGGGTAAAACGACTACTTTATTAGGAGCTACCAGCGCTTGTATATTAAACGCTTTAAAACATTTGGCGGGAATAAACGATAAAGTTATGCTTTTGCCTCCGTCGGTAATCGAGCCTATATCGAGATTAAAGATAAACAGTCTAGGAGGGCATAACCCCAGACTTCACACCGACGAAGTGCTTATTGCTCTTTCCATAAGCGCCGTAAACGACGAGTTTGCCGAAAAGGCGATAAAGGCGTTACCGCTTTTAAAGGGCGCGCAGTGCCACTCGACCGTGATACTTTCGCAAGTGGATATAAACGTGCTTAAAAAGCTCGGAATAGATTATACCAGCGACCCCGTTTATCAAAGCAAAAAACTTTATCACGCAAAATAATTTAGGCGAGCGTGAAATTTAAAAAATAAAAAATTACGCATAAAACCTGTAAAAGTATATTTTAAAATTAACAAAAAACAAGGACTTAAACGACAAAAGTTTAAGTCTTTTTTTTGTTTAAAGGGTAACGTTTATGCGACAAAATACCGCAAATCTACGCAACGAAACACCGCAAATTACCTCAACGAAATGCCACAAATTTACGCAACACGATTGACTTTTGCTTTTTAATTAGGCATACGGACATAAAAGAGAGGACGGGGTGTTGGTTGTGCCCGTCGGGTGTTTAAAAGATTGACCGAATTGGAAGGTCTTAAAAATGCGGTGTTTTAAATGTAAAAATTACGCATAAAACTTAAAAAAATGAAGAAACTCGGACTGAAAAGTCCGAGTTTCCCCATACAAAAGAGAA
>CAZRMT010000031.1:0-6001 GCA_964601265.1 uncultured Christensenella sp. | reverse complement strand
AAAAAAATGAAGAAACTCGGACTGAAAAGTCCGAGTTTCCCCATACAAAAGAGAAAATATATATAAAAAGAAAAATTGCAATGAAAAACTATTTTTCCTTACTCGCTTTGTAATCCCGTGGCGAAAGCCCCGTGTGCTTTTTGAAAAAGCGTGAAAAATATAACGAGTCGTTTATGCCGACCGAGTACGCCACTTCCGAAACGCTTAAGCTTGTTTGCGACAAAAGTTGCTTGGATTTTGATATTCTTAAAGCGTTTATATATTGTTGGGTGGACATATCGCAAAACTCTTTAAACAACGCGCATAAATACTTTTCTTCAAGTTTTACGTATTTGGAAACGGAAGCGGGAGTTATTCCCGAGTGGTATTTTAAATTGATAAAATGCACGGCGTCGTTAAAATGTTTTCTTTTAGGGTCGCTTATTTCGGCGGACTTTCCGCTTGCTCGGTTATAGGAAAAAATCATTTTAAAGCAGTATTCCAGCGTACTTTCGCCAAGCGGTTCGAAAACGTCGGGAAAGGCGGACTCCAAAAGAGGTAAAAGTTTTTCTTTGTAGTCGTATTCGCCTATGCCCGTGGTTGTCCTAAACCCGTATTTTTTAAGAGCGGATTTACACCCCGAACCGCCCATAATCAGCCAAAAATACTGCCATTTGTCGTTAACTTCGGGGAAATAATTCACCTTGGTAAAAGGCGTTATGAGAAAGTAATTTTTATCGGTAACCTTTTCGCCGTTAAAAGTTCCCTCTCCGCTTAAACAAAAGTGTAAAATATACCTATCCCGAATTCCCGGACCCCAAGTGTTTAAGTCGCCCTCGTCGCTTTTTCCGAATTCAACGATATAGAAATTTTTTTCTATAGTATATAACCCCAAATGCGCTTTACTCATAACTCAATTATAATGCACCTTTTTAAAAAATACAAGAGTTTTTGTAAAAAAAGGCAAAAAAAGTGTTTAGTCCATATATTTTCCGTGTTTTTTCAAGCCAAAAAGAGTTTTGTCTATTTTGATTTTTCATAAAAAGTGATAAAATAGATAGGTAAAAATATATTAGGAGGATTATGCAATGAGAACTAAAAAGATTTCTTTATGGATTTTATCTTTGGTTTTTTCGTTGTCAATGATTTTGGCGGTGGGTTCGTTTACCGCAAAAAAGACGGGTACGGAAACGGTGAACGCCGACACGAGTTCATACAAGTTTGCGTATTTAAGCGACCTTCCCGTAAAAAGTAGCTCTAATGCGAACTTTGCGATTAACACGACTTTGAACCCCGACGACGTTTTAGACGGAGCTATTACTTTGAATAGAGGCGCGGGTAACGTTTACGAGAGATACTCTAAAGCGATTACAATCGGCAGAAAAAACGGCGGAACTGCAGGAAACGATAACAGTAAATACGGAACTGTTACGTTTGACATTTCGGGAATGAACGCCACCCGTTTTACTTCGTCGATAGGAGTAAACCATTTTAAAGCCGACAACCAGTGGGCAGATTTGACTGCACACCCTAAAACGGCAACCGCAAGCTTTAAGGTTTTTTTAAACGGAACCGCGGGGAATAATTACGTAGACGGAACCGAGGCATTTAACGACGGTTTGGAGTACAATTACAATTCTACTCAAGGATATATAGATATAGCCATTCCTTCGGGGACGAAAACCATAACGCTTGCTTCTTACGACGTAGGAGAGCAAGACGATATGTGCGAACACGCAGTGTTTGCAAACCCGAGAATTTACGGTGAAAACTTAACCGTAGGGCAAGAGGCAAATTTCCTTTATTTAAGCGAAATGCCTTACGACTACAAGGACTATCAAGATTATTATAGCGGATACTCCATTAATACGGGCTATCCTTATGCAGACGGCGGAGAGCGTCCGTTAATGCTGAATATCAACGGAACTAAGCAGACGTTTGAAAAGGGAATGTCTATCCAAGCGAACGCTAAGTACGGTTGGGATATAGGCGGAACGGGAGCGTATAGAATTACCGGTTGGGTCGGTTTAAACCAAGAAGAAAAAATGGGGCTTGACGACGACAGAGGCTC
This sequence comes from uncultured Christensenella sp., assembly GCA_964601265.1. GTDB lineage: Bacteria > Bacillota > Clostridia > Christensenellales > Borkfalkiaceae > UBA4675. The sequence goes on along the minus strand of CAZRMT010000031.1, from coordinate 3,951 downwards.
GGTAAAGGTTAAAATCAGTTACCGTATAAACAGCGGTGCCGATGCGGGCTATATTTACGAATCGGACACGTTTACGAGAAGCACTCACGCAGTGTTTATCGACAAACAAATTCCTTACGGCGCCAGCCATATAGCTATTACGGTAGAGGACGCAGGCGACGGAAACTCTTTCGATAACGCAACGCTTGCAGACTTTAAGCTTTACTGCGACTATGCGTATCTTTCGGATATGACTACGGCTAGTACGAGTATCGGATACGGGGACCTTTTAAACGACTCCGTTTTGGAGGGAAAATCTACCTTATTTAATAATATTACCGAGGGAAGCACGACGCATAACGTAAACACGTATTTCGACAAATGCGTATTTATGCACGCAACTTCTTCTGCGGATTACGATATTTCGGGTATGAACGCCACTATGTTTTCGGCATACTGCGGAATAGTAAGCACCAAATTAAAGAACGGCGACACGGCAACGCCTCAACAAGCGACTTTTATCGTAAGAGTGTCTTACGACGGAACGACTTTTGAAGATTTAGCGAGCCTTTCTATGTCGAGAACCGACCAAATGGGAATAATCAAAGCGAATATTCCTCACAATGCGGTAAAATTAAGAATTATAACTTCCGCAAGCGACACTAACAGCTCGCATACGCTTTACTGTATGCCGAGAATTTTCGCAAACACTCCTTACGCAACGAGAGCCATAAGCTTAACTGCAACGAACGACTCCTTAAAAGTGGGAGAAACTTCTACCATTTCGCTTTATTCTTGTTCGTTCGGAAGTTTGGTTACGAAAGCTAACAACTCTAGCTTTACTTTATCTTCGGACAATACCGCAATAGTAACGGTAAACAACGACAACAAGACTATGACTGCGGTAGGACAAGGTCAAACCACCGTAAGAGTAGTTTATACGGAAGGTTCGGTTACCATAGAAACCGATATGACCGTTTTAGTCGGAGCTGAAAACTCTTCTTCCAACGCAAGAATGGAAGTTGCTTCGCCCGACGGAAAGACTAAAATTATAGTAACTTTGAACAATTCTTGGATAGATTGGTCGGCAACGAAAAACGGAGTGCTTTTCGCCGAAAAATCGAGAATGGGATTGTCTTCTACTTCGCTCGGCGACTTGACTAACGGCTTTACCTATAAATCTACGTCGGCGGTTAAGACGATAAACGAAACTTATAAAACTTATTCGGGTAAATATTTACAAAACACCGATTACTGCAACGAAAGAAGCATAACTTTCTCTCACGGTAGCGGAGATACCTTTACGGTAGTTGCAAGAGCGTATAACGACGGAGTAGCATTCCGCTATATCGTTAAAAAAGCAGACGGCGGAACGTTTACCATTACCGACGAAGATACGAGAATTTGTATTCCGTTCTTCTCCGATTTCTATTCTTGTGTAATGCCCGACACGGCTGATAAAACTTACACGCACGAACAAACCGCAAGCAAAACTATGATTTCGCAGTTCGGCGGACTTAAAACGATACCCTTTATGTATAAAACTCCCGAGGGAATGTACTGTTTAATGACGGAAGCAGACTTAACGGGTAATTACTGGGGTTCTTGCGTAACGAGTACTTATACTAAAATTATGAGACTTAACCACTCCGCTCAACAAAAGAGCGCGGTATCGGTTTCGGGAGAAGTTAAACTTCCGTGGAGAGTGTTCATTGCGGGAACGCTTGAAGAGGTTATTAAATCTCAAATGGTAGAAAACGTCGCTACGAGAGCGGACACCTCGGGAACCGATTGGGACTGGGTAGAAGCAGGCGTTACGGCGTGGTCTTGGATGAGCGGTCTTAATGCGGACGGCACGGGTAAGAGTTGGTACAATCCTACCTACGGTATGGGTTATCAAGGAAACCCAGAGGCAATAAAACAATATATCGACCTTGCGGCTGAAATGGGTTGGAAATACTTCATTATGGACGAAGGTTGGCAACCTTGGGTTTACAAGGCAAATTATCAAAAAGTTAATAACTACACGGGCGACTACGACCACGAAGCGCTAAAGACAGGCTATCAAAACTTTGACAGATGGTACGAGGGCGTTTACGACTGGATGACTTCTAAGAGTAAATATTGGACTCAAAACTATTACAGTACCGAAACTTATACCGCAGGTTCGTATACGGGCGAAAAGATTATAGATTACGCTAACAAAAAAGGCGTTAAAATAATCGCTTGGCTCCATACGGGTATATGCGATACGCCTACGAGAATGGAAAGAGTATTCACGATGTTGGAAGATATAGGTATAGCGGGTATAAAGATTGACTTCTTCGACAGCGAGGACCAAGCTACGATGGAGCTTTACGACCAACTTTACGCCGCAACCGCAAAACATCACTTGCTCGGAATTTTCCACGGCTCCAACAAGCCTAGCGGTGAAAGGGTAACCTATCCTAACGTATTGAACAGAGAGGCAATCAACGGAGAGGAAAACAATAATACGAGAATCAGCCAACACACGTTACTTTCGTATTTCCGTGGTTCAGTCGGACCTACCGACCTCACTCCTTATATCTACACCGTAGGTAAGGGCGATACGAATATGGCTTCTCAAATGGCGTTCTCCATCATTTACGAATCGGGTTTGACTTGTTTTGCTTCTACCGTTGACGAATTTAAGGCGTTAGACGACAATATCAAGTATTACTACAAAAACTTCCCCGGTCGTTGGGCTGACTTAAAACTCTTATCGGGTGAAGTGGGCGAAAATATGTCTATCGCTAGAAAAGCCGAAAACGGCAGGTGGTATATAGGTTCTATTTCGGAAACGAAGCGTACGGATACCTTTAAGCTCGACTTCTTGGATAAAGGCGTTACCTATACGGCGCATATTTATACGGATAAAGACGACAGAAAATCGGTTGATTGTCAAATTAAGACGGTAACCTCTGCCGACACGCTTACGCTTACGCAAAGAGCTAACGGCGGTTACGTCGTCGTACTCGAAGCTCCTAACACGGTTACTTGCAAAAACGACGGAAACGGAACGGTGAACGTAAGTTCTTACTCGGCTTTGGCGGGAACTTCTATAACTATTACGACTAGTCCGAAAGCTGGCTATCAACTCGATAAAATAACGGTAGTCGACGCTAACGGCGACGCAGTAACGGTTTCTAGCAACAAGTTTACAATGCCTACTTCCGCTGTTACGGTAACTGCAACCTTTAAGGCGATAAGTTACACGGTAAGTAAAGCAGACGCAACGGGCGGAAGTGTAAGTTTAAGTCAAACGAGCGCAACCGTAGGACAACAAATAACCGTTAATACAACGCCTAACACGGGATACGAGTTAGACAAGATAACCGTAAAAGACAGTAGCGGTAACTCCGTAACGGTAAGCGGAAACAAGTTTACAATGCCTGCTTCTTCCGTAACGGTAACGGTAACTTTCAAGGCTATTAACTACACGATAATGGTAAACGCAACGGGCGGAAGCGTAAACGTAAACAAGACCGCAAAATACGGCGAACAAGTAACGATGAGCTTTACGGCTGAAAGCGGATACGAATTTAAGAGCGTAACTGTAAAAGACGGTAGCGGTAACTCCGTAACGGTAACGGACAACAAGTTTAGTATGCCCGCCTCGTCCGTAACGATAACGGCAGTGTTCGAGATAAAAGCGACTTCGAGTTCATCTTCGAAAACGGAAGAACCCGTTAAACCTTCTTCTTCGTCGGAAACACCCGTCGAGCCGTCCTCCTCGGAAACGCCGACCGAGCCTTCGAGTTCGTCAAAAGTCGAGCAAGACGTAAGTTCGTCTAGCGGAGATACTTCGTTTGAGCCTGCTAAAAAGACGGGTTGCGGAGCGAACTTAAATGCGGGATTATGGTTAATACCGCTTGCGATGTTTGCGTTAGTCATAATGGTTGCCAAAAAGGGCAAAAAAGACTAATAAACGGCATATTGATTGACTTATAA
>CAZRMT010000030.1:0-17719 GCA_964601265.1 uncultured Christensenella sp. | reverse complement strand
CTCTGAATGACAGTTTATATAGCGTCTCTGTCCTTAACCGATACGACAGTATCGATTTCATTAAACAGCGTTGCTTTGCGGTTAGTTACTTACTTTTTACTGTTGTACTCGCCGTATAAAACGTCGGAAGAAAAATTATAAAGTTTTTTTTCACTGTTTTTATGCTCGTTTATTGTATTTTTAATTATTTTTTCAAGCAAAAGAACAAAATCCGAAAAAGTGTCGCAGAATAAATAGTATGCAAGCGACCCAGGGACGGAATTTATTTCGTTCACGTAAATCTCATCGCCCGTCACCAAAAAATCTATTCGTATTATCCCCCTAAAACCGCATTTTTCGTAAATCGTTTGCGATATTTTTTTAATTTTATCCGATAAGGTTTTGTCTATTTTTGCGGGAAACTCCCTTTCCACGCTTTTTTGATATTTATCCGCAAAAGTAAGCACGTCGTTGCCGTTTATCGGTCTTTCACACTCGGACACGAGCGTATTTTCCCCGTCGAAACATACGGCGCAATTTATCTCGGTAAAACCGCTTAAAGCTTTTTCCGCTATAACCTTATTATCGTACGTGAACGCTTCGCTAACCCTTTCTAAAAGTTCCGCTTTATCTTTCGCTACGCCTATACCTATGCTGGAACCCAAGTTTGCGGGCTTTATAATAACGGGAAACCCGAGTTTTTTCACACACCCTAATGCCTCTGAATTTTTTTCGTACTCCTCTTTTTTCAAAGTTGCGTACGGTAGCGATTTTATATTTAACCCCTTTAAAAGAATTTTCGTTCTTTCTTTATCCATAGAAAACGCCGAACAAAATCCGTCTGGTGAAGCAAACGGAATATTTAGGCTTTGAACAACCCCTGCCACCATACCGTCCTCACCGTTAACGCCGTGAGTGCAGTTTATAACGCAGTCTATTTTTATACCGCCTTTTACCTTGCCTTTTTTTAGTTCGTACAAGTACGGTTGACCTAATGCAAATCCCGCTTTCTTGCATTTTTTTAGGTTCTCGTTTTTAAAAAAATACAGGCTTTTTAAGTTTTTGCCGTAATACCATTCGCCGTTTTTCGATATATAGACGGGGATTGCGTTAAAAACACCGTCTAGCGTATTAGTTGTTAAAACTCCCGTTATTATCGAAATATCGTGTTCCACGCTTTTCCCGCCGAAAACAACCATAACGTTTAGCATATATAAACTCCTTTTTAACATAAAAAAACCAAAGACTTTTCGTCTTTGGTATCTATTTTTTTATCACTAAAAACGGTCTGTTAAATCGTTTTCAAACAGAATAACGTCGCCGTCTTTTATTATATCCTTAAGTTTTTCTTTTGCCACGGCTAGGCTAGCCACCATTTTGATTTTATCTGCGTCGAACCCTCCGCCGAACACCAAACCGTTCCTGATTGCGTTACAGCTGGCACCCTCGATTAACACCACGAAAGAAGCTACTTTTGCAAGTTTTACGCCGAAATCGTAATTATACTTGTTTTGCTCTACCCCTAGCTCCGTCATACCGGGCGTTATTACTATTTTTCTACCCGAAAAATACCCGAGAACTTCTAACGCACTTTTTACACCCTCGACGTTGGAATTATATCCGTCGTCAATTATAGTTACGTTACCGTTATTTACAAGACTTAATCTATGTTCGACGCTTTTTACGTTTTCAACGCCTTTTGCTATCTCGTCTATCGTCATACCCATTTTGTATGCAACAGCGCAAGCAAGCGTTAAATTTGAAATATTATGTCTACCCAAAACAGCTGTTTTCAAAGTAATTTTTTGTCCGTCGATAATTAAATCGAACGAACTGCCGTTTTTATCCGCCGTTACGTTGTCGGCGTACACTTCGGCGTTAGGATTAAAGCCCGCAAGAATTTTTTCTTTCTCGCATTTTTCGTAAAGCGACAAGGTGTTTTCGTTATCGGAAGTAAACACCGCCGTTTTTACGCTTTCGGCTTCGACTATTTCGTTTTTAGTGCTTATTACGTTATTTATATTCCCGAAAGTCATTAAATGTACCGCTGTAACGCCGTTTAAAACGGCAATATCGGGACTAACTATATCGCACAGCTCTTTTATATCGCCCTTTCGTCTTGCACCCATTTCGGCAATAAATACTTCGGTGTCGGGCTTAATAAGTTGCGCAGACCTACATATGCCCATAGGCGTATTAAACGACGCGGGCGTTGCTACCGTTTTAAACTTTACCGAAAGAATATCGTTTAAAAAATTTTTAACCGAAGTTTTTCCGTAACTTCCCGTAACCGCTATTTTTGTAAAAGTCGCATTTGAAAAAAAGTCGGTTGCTTTTTTTACGTAGCGTTTGCTTACCCTTTTTTCAAACGGTTTATTGATTACGCACGCCGTCCACACAAGCAACGGCATTAAGCAAGGAAATAACGTTACGGCAACAAACCTTAAGAGTTTAAAGAAGTCCGCCCAAAAATAAAAGACTAAGTTTTCAAGCAAAATCAGTCCGAAAAAGACAATAAACGCAACTTCGCAATAGGTTACGATTAGTCTTTTCATTCGTTTCGTAAACTTTAACGGAACCTTGTTTTCGCTTTTCCTTTCACCGACGATATATAAAATTACAAAGCCGATATAAAAAATTAACCCTATTAAAGTAAAATAATCGTTTTTAACGAACGCAAATACAACGTTAAACAAACAAAACGCAAAACACGATAAAAGCGAAAGCATTATAAGTTTTCTTTTGAAGGCGTTATTCTTTTTGTATATCCACTTAAAAAAATCGCTACAAACGTAATTTTTATGCTGAATACACTGTAAAAACTTATATGAAAGCATTAGCGTGACGACAACGGAAAAGACAGCCAAAGCCACGTACGTTAACATACTTTGAACACCGAATACTTCTCTTAACGTTGTATAATTTCTCATCACCATATCCATATCTCCGTACGAAAAAGTTATCTCTCTCGTAATAAAAATTCCCTTACAACGGCGTTGAACTCCGCTTTTTTTTCGCAAAAAGCAAAATGACCGCTCTGTTTTATAACGTAAAGACTGCTCCTTTTTATACCTTTACGCATTTTTTTCGCCAAATACAACGGCGTAGTCTTATCGTTTTCGCCGTAAACAAGCAAAACTTCGTTAGTTATATCTTTAAGTTTATAGTCTAAATTTTCGTTTACGATTTTAACGAAACTTTCTTTCATTACGGGCGAAAGCGAACGATATTCTTCGCTACCCGATTTTAAGATTTTTTTGCTATTCGGGAAAAACCGTTTTAAAAATTTGTATTTCATTACCTTTACACGGTATTTTAAGGTTTTTTTGGTTTTTAAACCCGCTCCGCCCGTTATAACTATTTTTTTCGCTTTTTTTCTTAACTCGTCGCTTTTTAGCACGAGCCTTGCCCCGAACGAATGGGCAATAACGTCAAAATCGTTTAAGTTTAAGTCTTTTAAAAAGAACAACAAGTCGTTTACGTAATCGTCCAAAGAATACGCTTTATCTAACGGCGTATTTTGCCCGAACCCCGATAAATCGGGTGCGTAAACGGTATAATACTTACTAAAATACTCTATTTGAGAAGTAAAGCTTTCTTTATTAGATAAATAGCCGTGTAGTAAAAGAAGCGGTTTTCCTTCTCCTCTTTTTATAAAAGACAGCATTTATTCCTTTATGGACAACGCCATATTCAAACAACCCTCTCCGTCGGGATAATAATTTTTTCTTTCGCCTATTTTTTTAAATCCCGCTTTTTCGTACAAGGCTATCGCTCCGAAATTGGACTTTCTTACTTCTAAAAAAATATTTTCGAATTTTTTTTCTTTACAAAAGCTCACGCATTCGTCTATTAGCTTTTGCGCATAGCCCTTTCTTCTAAAAGGCTTTTCCACCGCCACGAAAACGATTTCCGCATCGAACGGCGAAAAAGTAAAACCTATATACGCTACGATTTTTCCGCCTTGTAAAATTTTATATCCCGAAAAATTTCCACTTTTAAAAGCGTTTAAAAGCATATTTTCATTCCAGCCCTCGCCGTGAAAAAACTCGCCTTCGGCTTGCGCTATTTCCTTTACGTCGGCAACCGTTATAAACTCAATCATTGTGCGTTTTCTTCCGCTTGACTTTTTTTAACGTATAAAGGAATAAGACTTTCCTTATCGTCGGTCGCTAGCCCCATTTTATCCTCAACTGCGGAATAAAGCCCCTTTAAGAAATCGCATTTTCCGTCAAAAAGCCCGTCTATATATCCGTCAGCAACGACTTTATAGCCTTTATAGAACCCTTTTATCTGTTCTTTATTCATAAAACTCGGCTCGCTTGCTACCCCATCGACAAACGATTGAACGTAATAATTGTCGTTTTTTGCGTCAATTAACGCAAGCGTTTTTTTTCTATCGGTATTATACGCTAAAACGTCGAATTTTGTTACCGATAAAACCTTTTTGTTTAACGCATACGAAAAAGCTTTTACGGTAGACACGCCTATCCTTATTCCCGTAAAAGAACCCGCCCCGACGACGCAAGCAAAAACGTCTACGTCGTTTAAGGTTTTTCCGCACTCGTTTAAAACGTCTTCTATCGTTTGGTTTAACAAAACGGAATGATTTAAACTGCAATCGGGTAAATATTTATAAGTTTTTTCTCCGTCAAAACTACACGCTACGGTAAGATACGAGGACGAAGTGTCTATTGCTAAATAATTCATAATTCTATTTCTCTCGTGTTTTCGTCTATTTTTTTAATGTCTACTCGTTTACATTTTTCGGGAAGAACGCTTTTTATGTTTTCACTCCACTCTATAACGCAAACCCCGTTCAAATAAAAATAATCGGTAAGCCCCAAAGCTTCGGCGTCCTCTCCGTCTGAAAGCCTGTAACAGTCAAAATGAAAAAGCTTTCCGTCATAGTCGTTCATATAAGCGTACGTGGGACTTGTTACCTCGTCGGTAACGCCTAACCCTTTGGCTACTCCCTTGGTAAAAACGGTTTTACCCGCACCTAAATCGCCGTCAAGCAACACAACGTCGCCACTATTAAGCGATTTTGCATATTTTTCACCCAAAGCTATGGTTTGTTCGTAATTTTTTGTGACGAATTTCATCGGTTTTTCTTCCTTTATGTCGTATTTATTGATAAAGACCGACACTCGTTTATAAACTATAAAAGTAATAATTCCTACTACCGCAACCCTAAAAATATTAAAGGGAATTACCGCCAGAAATATATAATATAAATAAAAATTATTTTGGTTTATCCCTTTATAAATACTTTTGCAAAGATTTACTATTATATCAAAATTTCCGCCCACATAAAAATGAACGTATGCCCTGACAAGAAAGGTATAGTTTGTTATAACCGCAACAATTACGGTACAAATCCCGCCTAATATAATAGATACCAACGCACCCTTTTTGTCTTTATGTTTTCTATAATACAACGAGGACGGCAAAACAAGAGCCACACTGTTTAAAAAGTCGGCAAGTTCGCCCACGCAACAAGTTGACGATAGCGGAAGTTTAAATAAAATCTTTATCCCCGCTACCGCTACTCCGCTAGCGGGACCGAACGAAAAGCCTGCTATCAACGCAGGAAAATCCGACACGTTTATCTCCAAAAAGGACGGAAAAAACGACGGAATGGCAAAATTAAGCAAGTATAACACAAAACTTAATCCGCCCATTATAGCTATAAACGCAATTTTTTTTGCGTTGAATTTATTTTTTTCCATAGAGAAAACTCCTTTTTCTCGGGAAAAATCCCGCAATAATGCGGGAGAAAAAATTACTTTTTCCATCCGGACTATAACCGTCGGTCGAAGAATTTCACTTCGTCGGGAGCCGAAAGGCTCTTCGCAGACTATACTGCCGGTGGAGAATTTCGCTCCGCCCCAAAGATTTATTTATGTTTTATATATTTTGTTTTATTTGAGTAATAATATCAATCGCCTTAGAAGTAAAGACGTAGTCTGTTTCTTTCATTAACGCAACCGTACCCTCGCAAGAAAGGTCTTGCGCTCCGCTAATGAGTTTAACGGGTTTTTTAAGCGAATTTCTTATCGTGTTTAAATTATCAAGCGAAAACGTTTCGCCGTAAAAACCTGTCGTAATATATATATTCGTAAGAGAATAAGAAGATATAACTTTTATCGTCTTTTCTAAATCTTCCGTAATAAACCTAGAAGCGTCAAACATAACGCTAACGTTCTTTTTCTTCGAGACAGAAGCTAAAACTTTTAATATCTTTTCGCTACTTTTTGCTTTTAAGAACTTTAAGTCGCTAACGGACAATACCACGATTATTTCGTCCACGGGCTTTTTTGCAAGCGTTTTAACGGCATGAATAATCGTATCTAAATTACCCTCTCCGAAAGGATACCCGACGGCAACCGCAAGCAAACATTCGCCACCCGATAAGATTGTCGATACTGCGCTAACGTACGACGGTAGAACAATCATTCCACGAAGCCCCTCTTTTTTTACGCTGTCGGCAACGTTTCTTAAATGTTCGGGAGAAACGCCTCCGCGCAAAACGGGATAATAAAGTTTTTCACGGATTTTGGCAACCCTGAAATTGTTATACTCTTCTTTGGATTGCTGTTCGGTTTGACCTAAAATATCGTTTATATTCAAGTTTTCGTTTTCCATAAATATCTCCTTTTTCGCTAATTTTCGACTATTGAAGAAAAAAAGCGATATTTTTTTTAAGTTATAATTTGGTTATGAAAGGATTTTTAATAGCAGTATGTGTATTTTGCGTATATATGACGGTTGCATATATTTTAAGAATACTTAAGCCGTCTAAAAAACCTCTGCACAAAACCGAAAAATACGATTTACCCTTTAAAAACAAAGTACGTTCTAAAAAACCGCCGAAAAATTAGTCTTCAAAAGTTTCCACGTTGCCTTCGTCTTGCCAAAGTCTTTCGATAAGATAAAAATCCCTAGACTCTTTATTAAATATATGCAAAATTACACCGCCGAAATCGACAACAGCCCATCTCCCCTCGGAAATACCTTCTTTTCTTAACGCAACTACTCCGTTCTTTTCAGCCTCGTCCTCACAGTACTGCGCCAACGCCTTAACAAGCGAAGGGTTACTTGCGTCGCATATAACGAAATAATCCGCAAGAATGGTTTTCTCTCCGACAAAAATTCTTATTACGTCTTTTGCTTTCTTTTCTTGTAACGTTTTAATTAAAACGTCGCTTAATTCTTTACTTTCCATATAAATTTTATCCTTTATCCATAATTTGTAAACGATTTTACTTATAAAAATCGTACGCTTGCTTTGTAAGATAATACACGTCTCCGCCACTCTTTAGCGATAAGTATAAATCGCACATACAATCACGAAAACCTTTTTCGAAATCGGCTTCAACGCTTTTCCTTAATTTCTCTACGCCCTCAAAATTTCTTCCACGTTCTATAACGTCGGCAGTGAAAACTATTTTTTCAAGCAAAGTCATACTAGGTCTGCCCGTAGTATGATATTTAACCGCGCTTAAAATTTCTTCATCGTTAACCATTAAGACGCATTCGACGATAAACGCCCCTAAAAATTGATGTTCAACGCTTTTAGGCGCACCGTCGGGCAAGATAAATTCTCGATAGCGTCTGTAATCTAAATACTTTGCGTTATCGTGCAATAAACACGCTAGTTCCGTTTTTACTTGATCGACTTTTAATTTTTTTGCGATTTTTTTACCGCAAAGAATTACGCCCAAAGTATGTTTTCGCCTTTTTTCGGGCAACACTTGATTTATATATTCGTAAAAACGGTTAGGTTTATACAAGTTTTTAAGATTTATATATTCCCTAATTTCGCTTGTTAACAAATCCTCGGTATCAAGCGACAAGTAAAGCCTTAATCTCACTTCTTGCGAAGACACGTCTTTCCCTTTATAGGTTGTTTGAAAAACCTTTTTTGAATATTTTTTTTCAAAACCATAAATAGCTTTTTCGTTATCTCCGCCGTTTTCACGCTCGATTAAAATTATGTCTGCGTTTTGCAAAATGCGTTCAGGATTTTTCCACGAAGAAAATTCGGCGAGCATATCGGTACCCATTGCAAAATAAAGTTCGCAATCGGGATAAAGTTTTTTGTAGTGCTCAACGGTAACAAACGAGTAAACCGCTTTTTTTTGATTTATCTCAAAGTCGGATATTTCCACTCTCTCAACGCTCTTTAAAGCAATTTCGAGCATTTCTTTTCTATAAGAAGCAGGTGTGGAAGTATTTAATTTATGGGGAGGCTGATAATCGGGAACGACTATAACTTTTTTTACGCCTTCAATAAGAGCAAGTTGCTTTATTATATTTATGTGTTCGCTCGTAACGGGGTCAAAAGTTCCGCCATAAAGTATTACTTTTTCCATACGTTTAAATTTTAGCATATTTTTATAAACATTACAAGTTTATAAATAAACATTTTCGGCAATAATCACAAAAGGAGACCGTTATGAAGCTTTCAGACATACTCGACTGCGTGTTAGGATTTTTTACGTTGTTTATAATTTCTTTTGCGTTAAGCAAACATATGGGCATAAAAAAATATAATTTCTTATTATCGTTCACGCTGTCTGCGTGTATTATTTTTTTATACGCAAAACAAAAGGTAACGAAAAGAAAAAAGTACGTAAAAAATAAAGAGGAAGAAAAAAAACTTGAAAAAATTAAAACCAAGTTAAAAATGAATTTAGACAAACAAAACTTTGATTTTTTGGTAAAACTTTTCACCTTGCTCGATTATAATTTTATAAAGTCGGGAAATAAACTTATTTATAAAAATTATAACGTATTTATTTTGTTTAAGTTTGAACCGATTACAAAAGACGAGCTTTGCTCTTTTTATAAAAAAACGGAAAACAATGCAAAAACTTTGATTTTTTGCTCCGAATTATCCGAGCAAAGCAAAATTTTCGCAAACGATTTCAGTGAAAGAATAATTATACAAAATGCCGAAAACCTTTTTTTGTTAATGAAAAAAGTTAATTGTTTCCCGGACGTAAGTAAAATTCCGGAAAAAGAAAAAGTTAAATTTTCAGAAACGCTAAAAAGCTTTTTAATTAAGGAAAACGGCAAGCGTTTTATATGGTACGGAATTACTCTTTTAATTATATCGTTATTTACTTATTATCCCGTTTTCTACCTTTTATTCGGAACAATTTTATGTATTCTCGGACTTATAGGCAGGTTTTTCGGAAAAAAAGAAGAAACGAAAGACGTTTTTAATTAAAAGACGACCACTTTTAAAGCAGTCGTTTTTTATAAACTATTATCCAAAAAAAAAGACAAGTCGTTTTACAAAACGGCTTGCCTTTTTATTAAACTATTCTTCTTCGGCTTCTTCTTCCCCTACTGCGGTTATCGCAACGGTTACTATTCTGTCTCCGTCGGTTTTCATAATTCTAACGCCTTTCGTGCTTCTTCCTATCTTGGAAATTTCGCTTGCGCTAGTACGTATTATAACGCCGTTTTCGGTAATTAACATTACGTCCTCTTCGGGCAATACTTGTTTAAGGTTAACCAAATTTCCCGTTTGCTCGTTAAATTCGCCCGCCTTAATACCTTTACCCGAACGACCTTGCAAGCGGTAATCTTCTATATCGCTACGTTTACCGTATCCGAATTCGCTTATAGTTAAAATATCGTAGCCCTCTTTTACGACTAACATATCGACTAATCTGTCGCCGTCGGTCAAATTCATCGCCTTAACGCCTTGACTACTTCTACCCGTTTCTCTTATTTCGGTTTCGCTAAATCTGATAACTTTACCGTAATTGGAAGCAATCATAATTTCTTGCTCGCCGTTGGTCATTTCAACCGCTATTACGGAGTCGTCCTCCCTTAGCGTTATGGCTATCTTTCCGCCTTTTCTTATACTTTCGAATTCGGTTAAAGAAGTCTTTTTAATTAAACCTTGTTTGGTAGCTATTAAAATATTGCCCTCAAACCCCTCTTTCCAGTCAATCATTGCGGTAACTTTTTCGTTTTCGTCTAACTGTAAGAAGTTAACTATCGCTCTACCCCTTGCGGTTTTTTGGGCTTCGGGAATGTTGTATCCGAAAGTCGTAAACACTTTTCCCTTATCGGTAAAGAACAATACTTGGTCGTGCGTGGAACAAACGAACATCTTTTCAACGAAATCTTCCTCTTTCGTTTTATGCGCCGTAACGCCTCTTCCGCCTCTATGTTGAGCTTTGTATTCCGCTACGGGTAAACGTTTAACGTAACCTAAATGCGTCATAGAAATTACAACGTCTTCTCTGTCGATTAAGTCGGCGTCAACCACACCCGAGAAAGAAGAAATTTCGGTTTTTCTGGGCGAAGGATATTTTTCTTTTAATTCTATTAAATCCTTTTTGATTATATCGTAAACTCTTTCTTTTTTAGCTAAAATATCTTGTAAGTCGGCAATCAATTTATCGAGTTGTTCCAATTCTTCTTGAAGTTTTTCAACTTCCATAGAAGTAAGACGTTGCAATCTCATATTCAAAATTGCGTCGGCTTGTCTGTCGGACAAATTGAAAGAACTCATTAAGTTTGCCATAGCGTCTTGTCTTTCTTTTGATTTTTTTATTATCGCTATAACTTCGTCGATATTTGCCAAAGCTATAACAAGACCTTTTACGATATGCTCTCTTTCTTGCGTTTTGTTAAGCTCGAATCTCGTTCTTCTAGTGATAACGTCTTCTTGGTGCTTAATATATTCGGCAATTATCTGTTTTAACCCCAAAACTTTGGGTTCGCCGTCAACAAGCGCAAGGAAGTTAATTCCGTTACCGACTTGTAAATCGGTATGCTTATATAAGGTATTGAGTACGACCATAGGTTGAGCGTCTTTTTTAAGCTCGATAACTATTCTCATTCCGTGTCTGTCGGATTCGTCGTTAATATTGGAAATACCTTCTACTCTCTTGTCTTTTACAAGTTCGACTATTTTCTTTATAAGCTCTTGTTTATTAACTTGATAAGGAAGTTCGGTAACGATTATTCTCGTCCTCGTACCGTTATTGAACTCTTCCGTATCGCATCTTGCCCTTAAAGTTACGTGTCCTTTACCGGTAGTGTACGCTTGTTTAATTCCGCTTCTATCCAAAAGTCCGCCCGTAGGATAATCGGGTGCGGGAATGTATTGCATCAATTCTTCGACCGTGATTTCAGGATTGTCGATTTGTGCTAAAACGCCGTTTATACACTCTGCCAAATTATGAGGCGGAATATTCGTCGCCATACCTACGGCTATTCCGTCCGAACCGTTTACAAGCAAGTTCGGGTATCTTGACGGAAGAACGCAAGGTTGCATTCTCGTATCGTCGAAGTTGGGATAGAAATCAACGGTGTTTTTGTCGATTTCACGCAACATTTCCAAAGCCATTTTACTCATTCTGGCTTCCGTATACCTATACGCCGCCGCACTGTCCCCGTCGACCGAACCGAAGTTTCCGTGTCCGTCGACTAGCGGAAGATTTATAGAGAAATCTTGAGCAAGACGAACTAATGCGTCGTATACGGAACTATCTCCGTGCGGGTGATATTTACCTAAAACGTCACCGACTATGGTAGCGCACTTTCTGTACGCTTTATCGGGCGTTAAGCCTAGTTCGTTCATAGAATACAAAATTCTTCTGTGAACGGGTTTAAGTCCGTCCCTTACGTCGGGAATAGCTCTTGAAACGTTTACCGCCATTGCATAAGCGATAAACGATTTTTTAAGTTCTTGGTCTACTTCCGTATCTAAAAGTTTGGTTTTTGCCAAAGTGCTTTTAAACTCTGCCGTTAAAGCTTCGCTTGCGGTAGTCTTTTTTAACATTCTGTCTCTCCGTTTTTAATTTTTTATTACCCCGATAGGGCTGTTCCCTGAAAACAGGAAGTGAAAAATTCTAAATTTTCGACTTATACGTCGAGTTCTTTAACAAGTTTAGCGTTCTGCTCTATAAACCTTCTACGAAGTTCGGGTTCGTCGCCCATAAGCATACTGAAAGTCGTATCGGCTTGAACTGCGTCTGCAACGCTTACCTTTATCAACGTTCTGCTTGAGGGGTCCATAGTAGTTTCCCAAAGTTGTTCGGGATTCATTTCACCCAAACCTTTATAACGCTGAATATCGACTTTACCGTTTTCGGCAATATAATCTTCTAACTCTTTGTCGGAATATAAATAGTTCTCCGTTTTACCTTTACTAACTTTATAAAGCGGGGGTTGAGCTATATAAACGTGCCCTTGTTCTACTAACGGACGCATATATCTAAAGAAGAAAGTTAAAAGTAAAATTCTAATATGGCTTCCGTCTACGTCGGCGTCGGTCATAATAATTATTCTGTCGTAACGAATTTTAGAAACGTCGAATTCGTCCAACATTCCACCGCCGAATGCGGTTATCATACTCTTGATTTCTTCGTTTTCCAAAACCCTGTTTTGTCTTGTTTTTTCAACGTTTAATATTTTACCTCTTAACGGTAAAACGGCTTGGAAACGTCTGTCTCTGCCTTGCTTTGCGCTTCCTCCTGCCGAATCACCCTCAACAAGGAAAATTTCGCAAAGTTCCGCATTCTTCTCGGAACAATCGGAAAGTTTACCGGGCAACGAGACTCCTTCGAAAGCTCCTTTTCTAGTCGCCTCTCTTGCCTTTCTGGCGGCTTCTCTTGCGTTTCTAGCGGTCAAACACTTACTTATTAACTCTTTTGCGCTTTGCGGATTACAGTCAAGGAAATCGGCAAATCCGTCCGTCATAGCCTTGTTTACGCAAGCTCTCATCTCGCTGTTACCAAGCTTAGTCTTTGTTTGTCCTTCGAATTGCGGTTCGGGAAGCTTAACGCTGACAACTGCGGTTATACCCTCTCTTACGTCCTCACCTTGAAGTTTGTCGTCTTCTTTGATGAGTTTTAACTTTTTAGCGGTATCGTTAATAATTTTCGTTAAAGCGTTTTTAAATCCGTCGACGTGCGTTCCGCCTTCTTCGGTATTTATGTTGTTTGCAAACGCAAAAAGTTGTTCGTTATAACCGTCGTTATATTGAATTGCAATTTCAACGATATTAGCGTCGTAATTTTTTTCAAAATAGAAAACTTGCGGGAAAACGGTTACTTTGTTTACATTTAAATCTTCTACGAAATGCCTAATTCCGCCCTCGTAACAAAATTCGTCTCTACGCTCTTTACCCTCTCGTTTGTCCTCTATGTTAATTTTAAGACCTTTATTGAGGTAAGCAAGCTCTCTTAAACGAACCTTTAACGTATCGTATTTAAATTCCGTCGTTTCAAAAATTTCGTCGTCCGGCATAAAGCTTACTTTCGTGCCCGTTATATCGGACGAACCTATATCTTGCAACTCTCTTTGCGGAATTCCTCTGTTATAAGTTTGTTTAAAGTGTCTTCCCTTTTGGAAAACCTCGACGGTAAGCCATTCGGAAAGAGCGTTAACAACGGACAAACCTACTCCGTGCAATCCGCCCGAAATTTGGTATCCTCCGCCACCGAACTTTCCGCCTGCGTGAAGCTTGGTTAAAACTACTTGAACGGCAGATACTTTTTCGGTATGGTGAATATCCGTAGGAATACCCCTTCCGTTGTCTACTACCGTACAAGAGCCGTCTGAATTGATTATAACATTAATTTCCGTACAGTAACCTGCCAAAGCCTCGTCAATGGAATTATCGACTATTTCGTGAACGAGGTGATGAAGTCCCCTTTCGTCCGTAGAACCGATATACATACCCGGTCTTTTACGAACAGGATCTAACCCCTCTAAAACTTGTATCTGACTTTCGCCGTATTGTTGTTCGACTTTATTTAAGTTGGACATTTTTTACTCCTTGTTAAGCTATTACGCTAATGGCGTTTTCGACTTATATTAAATATAACTATATTATATATTATAATAGAAAAAAAGTAAAGAAAAATCGCAAAATAATTTTCAAATTACCTTGCGATTTTATTATTTATTTTTTGAAATTTATAAGTTTTTCTTCCATTAAGGCAATGCCTTTAAAAATCTCGTTTTCCGCAACCTTTTCACTGCTCTTTTTTAATAAATCCACCCACCCGTTTTCTTTAGTGTAAATGCGATAATAATAGTTAATTCTAACGTCCTCTAATCCGCCCGCGTCCAAATAAGGCAAAACCTCTTCTTTGAGTTTTTCCACCTCGTCCGACAAACTCATTATAACGGCAAGAAAAAATCTTTCCTTCTTCGCTCTTATAGCAACCGCTTTATCGGGGCTTTTTATAAGTTCTCCCGAATAAACGTACGCCCTTTCCATTTTCGACGAATCAATAAGTTTTAGCAGTTTTAAAAGCTCTATTTTTTGAGAATAACACCCCTCCGACACGTATAACGCCTCGTCCGATATATCGGCGGGAGAAACGCCCGCATAAAGATAAGCGTTTACAACGGCAAGAGAAATTGCCGACTTGTATTTTTCCTTACCTTTCATTAACCCAAAAAATAACGCTCCGTCGCCGTTCTCAGCCAAAGGCATAACGTTGATAATCAACGTATAGGCGGTCGAAATGCTCGCCAACGCAAAGAAATACCAGCCCAAATACCCTTTTATTACAACGCCTAAAACAACGCATATAATCAGGTATGCAAAAACAAACAAATTACCCGCAACGGAAGTCAAAATCAAATCTTTTCCCGCTTCGTTTACGTCGGTAGAAACCATTGAAATTTCTCCCGCCTCGAAGGGGTAACAAAAACCTGTTTTTATTTTTTTACCTTTCCTAAAAAAACGCAAAAAAAGAATTCTGCCTTCTACAAAAACCATTCCTCTCGTTTTACCGACGATTAAATGTCCGATTTCGTGAATAGCCGACGATAAAACATAATGAACTATCATTCCTATAAACGCATATAACGCGTATTTATAGCCAAGACAAACCAATACCGCAAACCCTATAAAGGTTGCGATAAACAACGCAAGCAACGCCCAAGATAATATAGTTTTTAAAACGCTTTTTCTTCTTTCCATAATAAAAACCCTTCTAAATTATCGCTCGTACTTACGGTTACACGACTTATTCCTGCTTTTTCCATTATTCTTTTCAAAATCAATGCGCCGAATTTTAAAACAACCGCACGACGAACGTCCACGCAATAATTATTACTTAAAACCTCGGGTGAAACGTCTATTTCTTTTTCGGCTTTTTCAAGCTCTTTTTTTTCTATCACGAACCCGTCGACTAAGTTGTCTTCATATTTTTTTAACTTTAACATCACGCCTGCAAGGCTTGTAGCCGTTCCGCCTACCGCCATAAATTCCGCCGAAGGAATTACGCCGTATTCTTTTATCTTTTCTTTTAAAAGCTTGTCCGCAATTTCTAAATTGTTTCCGCTGTCGTTATATAAAGCTACCGCCCCCACGTCTAAACTATAAAAATACTTCCCGCCTTTACTTTTTACTATTACTTCGCTACTTCCTCCGCCTATATCTATAACGGCTCCGTCTTTACCTTTTAATGCGCCCAAAAGAGCGACTTCCGCCTCTTCTTCGCCCGATAAAACTTGCATTTCTACTCCCGTTAAAGCGTTTACCTCTCGAACGAATTCATTGCCGTTTAAAGAATTCCTTACTCCTGCCGTGGCAAAAATATAAATAGGAAAACTTTGTTTTTTTGCCTCTGTAACGAACAATAAAATAGCGTTAAGCGTCCTTGCCATGGATTCTTTTGCAAGAAAACCGTCTTTTTTCCCAAGACACATTTGACTGACTATTGATTTTTTAAATAAAATTTTACCGCCCGCTACCAACATATAACGGACGGAATTTGAACCGACGTCTATAACGGAGACGTTTAAATTACTTTTGAATATCATTTTGAATACTTATATATAAGCCCCAACTCCATTGCCGTTTCTTGTATAACGTCGTCTAAAAGCCAATACTCGATTTTCCCCTCGTAGTCCTGCCTTTCTTGTTCCAATTTTTTTATTTCGTTTTTTAAGCGGTTAAGTTCTCTTTTTCTTACGCCTATTCTTATCCCTTGATATATTGCTATACTCAAAAACAATACCAGCGTTGCTACCGCCAGCGCCACTATTGAAAGCGTTAGTTTTTCTCTTTTTTCTTTCGTCATTGCGTTTATCTCCCCTTTTCGACTTTATTTTCTCAACAATAAAATTATATCCTTTATTTAGTAAAAAAGCAACGACTTTATGAAAACTTTTGACGTAAAAGAAAAAACCGACAACCACCCCAAGCATACAATACAATCTTAAAGTAGGAAAAGAAAGTTTAAACGTATATAAAACGTAAAATACGGTTACCACGACGAAAAACATAAAATCTCTTATACCGTCTACGATTTTATTCTTAAAACAAAAAGAAACGCAGTATATTACTTCGTACAACACGCCGACAACAACGCCGAATGCGACGGAAAGAATAAAATAATGTATTTGGTTTAAACTTACAAACAATTACTTTACCAACCTTTTAAAAAAACTACCCGATTTATTGCCGTGATACGTAATTTTAAGTATTTCGCCGTCAGCAATGAAATTCCCCGACTGTTTTTGAAAATTCGTTATTTTTAACCCTTGACCGAAAATAGTGATTTTTTTCCCTCCTACAAGCGTAAGCATTATTTCCTTATCCGAAAAGCCGTTTACTTCCGCAACCGAACTCGCCGAAAGCCTTTTTTGATTTTCTACGACTAAATTGTGCTGTTCTTCCATAAAAATACACCTCTTTATAAAGTATATTTGAGTTTTTTTATTAAAAGAACTTTAAATTACACTAAACGAGTTCGGCTACGTTTATTATCTGTTTTCGCTTTTTTATTGCGTATTCGTAAGCGATTTTCGTTCCGCTTTTTGCTTGACCATCTTTCCTAAGTACGTTTACGTCGTAATAAAAAACACAAAAATCACTTTCGTCTATCATCGCGTAATTACGTTGCACGTATCCGCTTTTGCCCGCAATCCATTTATTTTTAAAATTTACCTCTTCGTCTACGTATAATATTTCCACTTTCCGCCCGTATATTTTAGAATACAGCCTTTCGCTTTCTTCTTTAAGACTTTCCAAATTACACCCTTCACCTTTACACGTATAAGCGATTCGTTTAATAAAAGGATATTTTTCTTTAAACCCTCCCATTAAGTAAAGACAAAGTGAATCGAATTCGCTTTTACTCCCGAACAAAAAAATGCTTACGCCTTTCTCTGCTATAAGGTTTTCTATAATACCTTCTATTTTTTTTATCAGCGTTTCTTCAATCTTTATTTCTCTATGCCCGAAAAAAGAACAAACTTTACGCTTTTCCATATACACCCCGCTTTAAATTGAGTACTTACACTAATTATTCTAACACATTTTATGTGTTTTAGTATTCAAAATATTTATTTTGCGTAAAATTTATGTGTGGTAATTTTCGGTTCGATGATTAGTTTTACTTATAATAATATTTATAGAATTAGGGGGAAACGGAAATGATGGACGTTAACGAAGTTTTAACCAGAGTCGGATACGTAAGGAATACTGCCAACTTGTCGGCAAGAGAATTAAGTTTAAGAATGGGAATGAGTCCGCAGTATATAGCTCAAATCGAAAGCGGAAGAATAGTGCTTACGGTAAAAAAATTGTTACAAATTTTGGATATTTGCAATTTTTCGATAGAGAGGTTTTTCAGTCCGAATATCGAAAGTTACGAAAGCGATAAAGAATTACAAGCTTTAATAACCGCTCTCCCCGAAAACAAGAAAAAGAATATCATAGAATTTATAAAAAAATAGC
>CAZRMT010000029.1:0-18526 GCA_964601265.1 uncultured Christensenella sp. | reverse complement strand
GTTTTTATGGCAAAACGAAAGTTTTGCAAAGATTTTGCCGAATGGCAAAAGATTATTTATTATAGTTTATATTGTTTTCTTAAAAACGAGGAGGGCGATTTTATGAATGCTGAAAAATTTACGAAAAATTCTTTAAAAGTTTTATCCGATGCACAAAGCATATGCAATAATTTGGGCAATCCGGAAATGACTTGTTCTCATTTATTGCTTGCGCTTCTTGGCGACAAGGAAAATTTAATTTGTAAACTGCTTGAAAAAACGGGTGTGAATACTCAAAGCCTTCAAAGAGAGTGTAGAAATTATATTTCAAAACTTCCTAAAACGACGGGAGGAAACGTCTATTTGTCGGGCGAGGCGAATTCCGTTTTAAACGGAGCCGAACAAAAGGCTATGGATATGAACGACGAATTCGTATCGGTCGAGCATCTGTTTATATCCCTTTACGAAAAGGGCGACAAAGACGTAAAGCGTATACTTGACGGGGCTAATTTCGACATGAACGCCTTTATGAAAGAGTTGATGAACGTAAGAGGCAACGTGAGAGTAACTTCCGACAGTCCCGAGGACACGTACGACGTTTTAAATAAATACGGTACGGATTTAGTGGAAAGGGCAAAGGCTCAAAAAATAGACCCCGTTATCGGTAGAGACGAAGAAATAAGAAACGTTATACAGATTTTGTCGAGAAAAACGAAAAACAATCCCGTTTTGATAGGTGAAGCGGGCGTGGGTAAAACTGCGGTTGTAGAGGGACTTGCCATAAGAATATCCAAAGGCGACGTCCCCGCAGGGCTTAAAGACAGAAAGTTGTTTTCGCTCGATATAGGTTCGCTTATAGCGGGAGCAAAATATCGCGGAGAGTTCGAAGAAAGACTTAAAGCCGTGCTTGGCGAAGTAAAAAAGAGCGAAGGCAAAATAATATTGTTTATCGACGAACTTCACTTGATAGTCGGTGCAGGCAAAACTGACGGAGCAATGGACGCAGGCAACCTATTAAAGCCTATGCTTGCAAGAGGAGAGCTTCATTGCGTGGGCGCTACTACTTTGGACGAATATAGGCAATATATCGAAAAGGATCCCGCTTTGGAAAGAAGATTTCAGCCCGTTATGATAAATCAGCCGTCGGTAGAAGATACGGTGTCTATTTTACGCGGACTTAAAGAGAGATACGAAGTTTTTCACGGCGTAAAAATACAAGACAACGCCTTAATTTCCGCCGCCGTTTTATCCGACAGGTATATTACCGATAGATTTTTGCCCGATAAAGCCATAGATTTAGTGGACGAAGCGTGTGCAATGATAAAGACCGAAATGCAGTCTATGCCGTCCGAGATGGACGATATTTCAAGAAAGATTTTACAACTTGAAATAGAGGAGCAAGCGCTTAAAAAAGAGGACGACAAGTTGTCGGTCGCTCATTTAGAAGAGATAAAGAAAGAGCTTGGCGAATTACGAGAAAAATACGCCGTCATGAAAGCCGACTGGCAAAAAGAAAAAGACTCTATCTCGCAAGTTCAAAAATTAAGACAGCGGTTGGAAGACGTAAACGCACAAATAGAAAAGGCAAAATTAGATTACGACTTAAATAAACTTTCGGAGCTTCAATACGGAGTAAAGCCGAAACTGTTAAAAGAGTTAGAAGAATGTGAGAAGGCGGTCGGCAAAAATTCCGTTATGTTACACGATAAGGTGACGGACGAAGAAATAGCCGAAATAGTCGGGCGTTGGACGGGAATTCCCGTAGCAAGGCTAATGGAAAGCGAAAGAAATAAACTACTTAACTTAGAGGACGTTTTACACGAAAGAGTTATCGGTCAAGACGAAGCCGTGCAAAAAGTAAGCGAAGCGATTTTGCGTTCTAGGGCGGGAATATCCGACAAAAAACGACCTATAGGCTCGTTTTTGTTCCTTGGACCTACGGGAGTGGGTAAAACGGAGCTTGCCAAAACGCTTGCTCAAAAGCTGTTCGACGATGAGAAAAACATCGTTAGAATAGATATGACGGAGTATATGGAAAAGTTCAGCGTGTCAAGGCTTATCGGCGCGCCTCCGGGGTACGTAGGGTACGAAGAGGGCGGACAGCTTACCGAGGCGGTTAGAAGAAAGCCTTATAGCGTAGTGTTGTTCGATGAGATAGAAAAAGCGCACCCCGACGTGTTTAATATTTTATTGCAGATATTAGACGACGGAAGAATTACCGATTCTCTCGGTAAAACCGTAGACTTTAAAAACACCGTTATAATTTTAACTTCTAATTTAGGCTCCTCTTATATTTTAGAGGGAATAGAAAACGGAGAAATAACAAAGCAAGCAAAGGAGCAGGTAAACGACCTTTTAAAAAGTTCGTTCCGTCCCGAATTTTTGAATAGACTTGATGAAATAATATTCTTTAAACCGTTAAACAAAGAGCAGACCTATAAAATAGTAGACCTTATGTTTAAGGAATTAAAAGGAATACTAAGCGAAAAGAATTTAGGACTTATTATAAGCGACGAGGCGAAAAAGTTTATAGTTGAAAACGCTTACGACCCCGTATACGGAGCAAGACCGCTTAAAAGATATATTTCTCACACCGCTCAAACGCTAATAGCAAAACACATAATAAAAAACGACCCCGCAGAGGGAACGCTTTTAAGTTTAGACGTGAAAAACGGAGAGCTGGTTGTAGTCGAGCAATAAAAAAATCGCCGAATTTATATTCGGCGATTTTTTTAATCTAATTAGTTGTTGGTAGAGTTAGTGTAGCTTTTTAAATTGTATTCGAAATATCCTACCGCAAACACGGGCGACTTAAATTTGATTAAAACGTGGTTGGTTTTATATGTTGTATGAGTGATATAGTATGCGTAAATTTTTTGTCCGCTATAAGTTCCCGATTGGCAGAAAGATAAGCAGTCCACGTTTACGGGGTTATCCGTGATGAAATAGTTACGTTCGTCAATGCTACAATCGCTAGTCAACGCTAATTCTTTATTGTAAGATTCTTCTTGAACGGTTAAGTTGATTTTTTGGTTTTGAAGTACGCTAAAAGTCGAAAGAGAAATATTAAATCCGTCCTTTATAATATACATTCTCGGATAAAAAGTTAATAATTCGTTTTCGCAAAAAGACGAGGAGTAGTAAGCTTTTTCCGCTTTTTCGGGGGTGGATAAAATTTTGTCTTCTCCGTCAAGGATTATTTCCGTAAAAGAAGTAACGGCTTTACTGCCGTAATCTACGGTGTAACTATATTCTATTTTCTTAAATTCGATTTTATTGCCGTTATTTACGGGAGAAGTGGACACGACGTGTTTTTCGGTTTTATAAGGTTTAAGATTGTCTTTATATCCTCTAAAATAAACAACGCTTGTCATAGAATCGTCTATTTCGGTTTCTTCCGACTTGTAAATATACTTGCCCTTTAAAACCATAGTGGTTTCTAGCTTATAGCAATACGCTTCTTCTGCTCCTTCAACGGGCGTTTCGGTTTTTGTTAATTTGGTTTTATAAGTTCCTTCCGTAATTTCGGTTTTTACGTCGTAACCGTCGGTATCGGTAACGCTTATAGAATATTCGCTCTCTTCTATAACGTCTACAACGCCGTGTTCCGTATGCTCTTTAAGCCAATAAGCTCCGTCTTTCGTGTAAGAAGTCGTAGTTGACGTACAAGAACAACCCGTTGCAAGCGAAAAACAAAAAATGCAAGAAAATAGTAACGCAATTATTTTTTTCATGTAATCTCCACTTATAATACGAACAGCGTAAACACGCTTTCGACAATTGATATAATAGCATTATAACATAAACGAAAAAAAAAGCAAAATAAAAAATGAAAAAAGTCTATTTTAGACGGTAAAAGTATGGTATAATAAAAATATATAATTTTGTTAGCGGTAAAAAGATGATATACGTTGAAAAGAACTTTTACAATTTAACCAAAAAAACAGTCGAAGTAATCGAAAAAAAAGGTAACGAAAAGACGATAGTTTTTTGCGAGGACAGAAATACCCTTGCCGTAGAAAGAGAGCTTTGCTTTAAGACGGGGGGGAGTTTTTCTTGCGAAATAACTACGCTTAACAGATTTTATTCGAGAATTTCTTCGGCTAAAAACGTTTGCGGTAAAGTGGCAAGCGCGCTTATCATAAAAAGAATTCTAACCGAAAACAGGGAAAATTTTATTTGTTTTTCCCGTTCCAACGCCTATTCGTTGTCAAAATCTTTATTCGAACTCATATCGCAATTAAAAAGCGCAAAAGTCAGCGCGGAAAGACTTAAGGAATGCGCTAAAAATTTTCAAGGTCTTTTTGCGGGAAAAATAAACGACGTGGCGTTAGTTTATAAAGAATACGAGGATTTTCTTGCAAAAAACGAACTTTACGACGGCAATAATTATTTAAACGAGTTTACAGACGAATTAAAGAAGTTTCCGTTAGAGGAGTATTCGGTCATAGTGTCGGGTTACGGTAGCGTTACAAAACAAACGGCGAATATTTTTAACGAAATATCCCGTAGAGCAAAAAGCGTCGATTTCGTGGTTTTGGGCGGACGAGAGGAAGTGTATACCAACGAGATGACTAAATACGCTCTTTCGTTAGGGCAAAAAACGGAAGTCGGCGAAATGCTTCCGCTTACGGAATATTTTTTCAACGAGGACAAAAAAGTCGGTCAATATAGCGATAAAATAGCAATTATCGAATACTCTGACGAGGTGGAAGAAATAAATTCCGTTTGCGAAAAAATAAAAACGGAAGTAATAAAGGGCGCCAAGTATTCCGATTTTTTAATTCTTGCAGGCAACTATGACAGCGCTAAACTTATACTTGAAAAAGCTTTTGACGATTATGAAATCCCGTACTTTTTAGAAGACGGGTACGTTTTGTCCGATCATCCGCTCCTTAAAGCGATAGGGTGTTTTTTGGATATGGCGGTCTACAAGCAAAACTTAAAATATTATAAAAGATTTTTAAGGTTTTCAGCCGTTATTTACGATAGAGGGTTATCGGACGAATATTTATCTTACCTTGAAAAAAACGCATACTCTTTAAAAGATTTAACCAAACCGCTTAAAGACGCTCACGAAAGGCTGATCGAATTTGAAGAATTAAGGGCAAAAAGCGTAAGCGTCGTATGCGAAAAAAACGGTAGCGTAAAATATTTTTGCGACAAAATAAGAGAAGTTTTCGAGACGTTTTCGGTTAAAGAAAATTGCGAAAAAATAGCCGATAAGCTTTGCGAAGACAACGAGGAGGAGTTCGGGCAGTTTTGCAGAGTGGGACAGGAAAAAGCCGAGGAGCTTTTAGAGGAGATAGAAAGATTTTCTTCCGACGAAGTTATAAGCGTGCAAGAATTTAAAAATTTAATTATGACGGGTGCGGAAAGTTTTGAAATTTCGTTGATACCGCAAAAAACAGATTGCGTTTACTGCGGAGCCTTTTCGGACGGAAAATTTCGTTACGGAAAAAAACTTTTTGCTACGGGGCTTACCTCTAATGCCTTATCGCTTGTAAACGATACGTGTATATTCACCGATTCCGATTTGAGAAGGTTGGACGAATTGAGCGTTAATATAGAACCTAAAATAGAAATAGTCAACAGAAGAAAAAGAGAGGACGTTTGCGTTGCTTTGACGGAGTTTACCGATTGTGCGGAATACTCGTATTCGGTTACCGATTTAAAGGGCGGAGCAAACGTTCAAGGGGAGTTTATAGAATACATAAAAAAATGTTACGGTCAAAAAATCGTAAAATTTGCCGTTCAGAGAGAAAATATAGAATATTTCGGCGACGAGGGGGAGAAAAAAGATTATCTCGTTTCTAAATTTTTAACTAAACGAACGGGTTTTAGAAATTTTGCGTTGCAAGCGGAAGCTTATAAGCGTGACGAAGCTAGTCCTATCGGATTTTCGTCTTTTTACAAGGCTTTAAAAAACGAAGACGAAAAGGAAAGAGCGGTAAAAATTTTAAAAGAAGTAAACAGCGACGTAGAGGTAAAAAATCCTTGTTCGGGCGAGTTGTTTTTCCGTAACGGTACCGTCAGTGCGACGGTGCTGGAAAGTTTTTTTGCCTGTCCCTATAAAAACTTTGCTTCTAACGGGCTTAAACTGTGCGAAAAAGAGAACGGCGACGTAAAAACTAACGAGGTGGGAGATATTCTTCACTCCGTTTTAGAAAACTTTATAAAAGTAATTTTTTCCGCCGAACCTTCGGGATTTAGCGATAGCGATATAGAAAGTATAGTGTGTTCTTTGGTAGAAGCCGTTTTATCGGACGAAAAATACGCAAGGTATCTAAAAAAGGCTCAATATAAAGTTTTGTTCGAGGACGTAAAACAAGAAGCGTATAAGTACTGTAAAAGACTTTATGAGGAAAGTAAAAAAAGCGCGTTTAAACCGCTGTACACCGAGCTGACTTTCGGCGGAACGAATTCGAAGTTTAAGGGGATAACGCTTTCGTCAAAAAGCGGAAAATACAGCGTAAAAGGAAAGATAGACAGAGTTGATGCGGACGGCGAAGGCAACGTGAGGATAATCGACTACAAGTCCGGCAGAACCACCGTTTCGACCGACGTCGGCACGAAAAATTTTGAAGACGAGGCAATGTTGTATCAAGGTAAAAAATTGCAACTTTACCTTTATATGAACGCTTTATTGCAAGAGGGTTTTTCGCCTGCGGGGGTGTATTATGCGCCCGTCAACGATAACTACGTTAAGTTCGGAGAGAAAAAAGATGCGACCTATCAAGGCAAAACGGTTTTCGACGAGGATATTTTGCAAAAAACCGATAGCGGTTTGTTCGATAACGGCGAAAGCGAAATAGTTGACGTAAAGCTGAGTAAAGGCGAAATAAAAAAGAGTAAAAATTTAGTAAGCAAACAGACTTTAACCGATTATAGCTCTTATGCAAAATTGTTAAGCGGAAAAGCCGTTGACGAAATAAAAGAGGGAGTAATAATCGCGTCTCCCACGGAGGAGGGGTGCGAGTATTGTTCGTATAAGGGACTATGTTCGTTCGATAAAGAGAAATGCGATACGACAAGATCTACAAAAAAGGTAAAATCGGAAGATATATCCGATATAGCACAAGGGAGCGGAGATAATGGAGAGAACTAAAGAACAACTTCAAGCGATAAATTCAAGAGGCAAAAACGTTCTTGTTTCCGCTTCTGCGGGGAGCGGTAAAACAAGTATTATGATTGAAAGGATTGTAAAAATAATACTTGAAAAAGAAGCAAGCATAGAATCCATACTCGCCGTTACCTTTACCAAAATGGCGGCGGAAGAGATGAAAGAAAGGCTTTTAAAGGCGTTAAAAGAAAAATCTTCTAAAGATGCGTTTATAATAAAAAACATAAGAGCTTTGCCCTATTCCGACATTTCGACCATTCACTCGTTTTGCACTAATTTATTAAGAACTTACTTTTTTCATTTGGGGATAAACGCAGATTTTAAGATAATAGAGGAAAGCGACTCAACGCAACTTAAACAAGAGGTACTGTCTTCTTTATTTTCCTCTTTTTACGAAAAGGGCGACGAAAAATTTTTAAGGTTGAGAAAAAAGTTTTCGCGTTACAGAAAGGACGATGCGTTTAAGGATTACGTGCTTTCTCTTTACGACTACGCTTCTTCCGAAAAAGAACCTATCGAGTTTTTGCAAAAATCCGTTTTTTATTATACCGAAAGCGGAATAAACGAGGCTTTAAAAGTTTTTTATAAGTACAAAAAAAGCCGAATAAACGACTTATTGCCCGCTTTATACGCTTTTTTAGATATAAAAGACGAGAAATGGAAGAATTATGCCGACGCTTCACGAGAATTGATTGCTTATTGCGAAGAGTTTGTAAAGGGGGTAGACAACGCAAAACGTGTTAACGCAAAAGCAACGCTGAAACCCGTTAGAGGACTACCCGAGCATTTGATAGAGGAAAGAGAAAATTTAAAGGAAATAAAGAAAGAAGTCGAGAGCGTTTTTCAAGAGTTTTCCGAGTTCACGTATTCTTGCGACAACAAAAAAGAAATTTTGTCGGCGGGGGAAGATTATGTGGATTTAGTGGAAATAGTCAAGCTTTACGACGAAGAATATTTAAACGCAAAAAAAGACAAAAACGTAGTTGATTTTTCCGATTTGGAACATTTTACCGTTAAACTTCTTTCCGACGACGAGATATGTCGGGAAATTAAGAATAAATATAAGTTTATAATGGTCGACGAATATCAAGACGTAAACTCCGCGCAGGAATATATTATCGAACGAATTTCTAACGACAATTTATTTTTGGTGGGCGACGTAAAACAGTCTATTTACGGATTTAGAGGTTGTAACAGCGATATTTTTCTAAAAACCAAGGAAAGGTACTTAAACGGCGAGGGCGAGTATATCGAGCTTAAAGAAAATTTCCGTTCCGCAAAAAACGTTATAAAAGGTGTAAACAACGTTTTTTCACACGTAATGACGAACGAGTTTATGGGGATAAATTATGCCGAAACTCCTATGAAATACGGCGGATTATATAAGGAGTTCGACGGAAGCGTAGGGCTTTGCCTTTACGACGATAAAAAAGACGAGGAAGAGGCTTCGACCGAAAAGCTTGCCGTGTACGATTTGGTTTCGGACGCGTTCACCGAAGAAAAATCTTATTTTGCCGAGGGGGAAAGGATTTTAAGTATTATCAACGAAAACGTGGGAGCCGACTATTACGACGTAAAAACCCAAAGCTTAAAGAAAATTACTTTTTCCGATATAGTTATTTTGGTTCGCTCTATGGGCTCTTATACCGAAAAGCTGATAAATTATTTGCTTAAAAACGGGATAAAAATTTCGTGTCAAGATAAAAACAAGGAGCCTGACTACCCCGAAATAAATTTAATAGTGGGCTGTTTAAGACTGCTTTCGGGGCTTAGCGACGTTCCGCTGGCGGTTGCGTTAAAAAGCGAAATGGGGGCGTTGAGCGACGAAGATTTGTGCCGAATAAGAGAAAAATTCCCGCAAGGCAGTTTCGTCGAGGCGGTTAAAAATTATACCGAAGAGGGCGATATTTACGAAAAACTTAAAAAGTTTTTTAGTTATTACGACAACTTGCGTCTAAAAGCGGAATTTGAAAATGCGGGTAGCGTAATAGGGAGAATTTTACTCGATACGGGTATGGAAGCGAGGATAGGTTCTTCTGCAAGAGGCAAAAGCAAGCTCGACAGAATTTACAGGTTTATGAACGTTGTAAAGGATATGAGCGTTGAAAGCGTAGTCGAGGCGGTAGACTCGGGTTCGTTAAAAGTAAATTTCTCATCCGTATCCTCCGGTGACAGCGTAAGGCTTATGACGATGCACTCGTCGAAAGGACTTGAGTTCCCCGTCGTTATACTTGCAAATTGTAGCGGAAAATTTAGTACCAACGATTTAAGAAAAGATTTTCTTTTCGATAGAAATTACGGGGTGGCGGTAAAGTATTTCGACGCTGAAAAAAAGATTACTTTTTCCGACTTGCCTCACAGAAAACTCGTTGCCTTTTTCATAAAGAGAAATTTGGTAAGGGAAGAAGCAAGGCTTTTTTACGTTGCTATGACTAGGGCGAAATACAAACTGTTTATCGTTGCAAATTCAAAAAAACAAAACGTTTTGGAAAAGGGTTCGAAGTTTTTGGATTTTATAGATTACGACGATATAGAACAAACCGCCGTTGAAGAAACGGAAAAAAACTACTACGACGCCCTTACCGAAAAAACCGTTTTTTGCGACCGTTTTGACGAGGATTGCGTAAAAGAAATAGAAAAAAATTTAAATTTCGAGTACGCTTATAAAAGTATTCCCGTAAAAAAATCGGTAAGCGAATTGAGTTTTACGGAAGAAAAAATTTACGAAACCGAAAAATTTTCTTCTACGGGAGCCGAAAGAGGAACGGCGTATCATAAGTTTTTGGAAAAGTGGGATTTTTCGTCGGACGTTAAAGAGTATTTTTCCCGTTTAACCGATTACGGGTTTACAGAGGAAGAAATTTCGCTTTTAAGTTACGATAACGTAGAAAAAATATGTTCTATGGAAGTTTTTAAAAATTTGCCCGATTACGACCTTTTTAAAGAAAAAAGCTTTGTAGTGTCCGTTCCGTATAAGCTTGTTTCCGACGTTGATACGGAAGAAGAAATAGTCGTTCAAGGAACTATAGACCTACTTTGCCTAGACAAAACAAGCGATAAAGCAATAATTTTGGACTATAAATACTCTTCTATAAAAAGCGAAAAAGACTTAGCTGAAAAATACGCCAAACAGTTGTTCTTATATAAGTACGCCGTGGAAAAAGTATTAAAAAGAAAAGCGGAATGTTATTTAATAAATATTTATTCTTGCAAAACTATAAAAATTTAGGATAAAGTTATTAAAAAAAGTAAATAATCCCTTCGGGTACGCCCGAGGGGATTTTATGTTTTTACTTAAACTTTTTTTAATGACGGAAGCTGTTATTTTGCCGTTGGTGATAATTTTTTCTAAAAAAGATATAACGATAGGAGAAAGTATTTCGCTATGCTGTTCGGTTGTTACGGTTTTTTGTTGCGTTATAATTAAAAAGTTAACCAAAACGAACTCTATTATAGGCGTTTCGGTTATTTTATGGAATTTAGCGATAAATTTTGTATTCTTTTTTATAAAACGCAAAAAGAAAAAGGAATTTGTTTTCGATAAAGAATACGTGTACTTTTTGGTGGAACACGCCATATTCTTTTGTGAACTAAAAGAAAGAAAACGAATCGAAGACTTTTATTTGTATGTAAAAACCTCCGCTTTTTACGATGAGAAAAAAGTTAAAAAGGAGTTGGTTTTTTTAAACGCCGTAGCGGAAAGCTACGGCGTAAAAACTATTTAACGACTTTAATTTTGTCGATTCGGTAGTATTTTAAAAGGTTAACGGTATTTTCGTTGATTTTTTCTCCGCTTATGGCAATGGGGACTGCGGGCGGACAAGATAAAACGAGTTGCGAAAGAATTCTTCCGTCGGCGTTATCTGTCGAGATTTCTTCCGAGGGAGAAAAAACGGCTTCTCTTATACTTAACGCCTTTTTGTTTTTTACAAGCGGTGGGGAAGAAATTTTAATTTCTTCTTTCGGCGAAATGTTTTTCAAAGCTTTTTCAAGGCTTTTTAACTGTTTTGCCGTGTTGGACGGAGAAAGCATAAAGGTTATGTAGTCGTCGTCGTAAAATTCCGCTATTATTTTTTTGTTTTTTAAAACTTCGGCTATTTCATAACCGTAATATCCGTATTTTTTCGTTTGAATTGTTATTTTTAAGGGTTCGTTTCCGACTATTTCGTAGCCGAATAAAGACAAGCTTTCTTTTAAAAGCGATACTTTCGGAACGAAAGATAAAAGTTCTTTTTTAAAAAGCTCGCTTTTGCCGTTAAAAGCGTCGAGAGAGGCTATCAATAAATAGGAGGGACTAGTCGAGGCAAAAAGACTTAACGCATAGTTTAAGTTTTCTTTTAAAAAGTCGGGTGCGTTTTTGCCGACGTGCAGATATGCCGTTCCCGTAAGACAAGGCAGAGTTTTATGCGCGGAATCTATCACCACGTCCGCCCCGTAGGAAAGCGGGTGAAAGGAGGAGGGCAAAAAATGCAAGTATGCTCCGTGCGCGTTATCTACGATAAAAATCGCCCCGTTTTTATGACAAATCTCGCTAAAAGCGGAGATATTCGCCATATAGCCTAGGTAATCGGGTGAAGTTAGGTAAAAAGCGACGGCTTTTGTTTTGATTAAAGCGTCGTTTAATTCTTCTGCGGTGATAAAGGAATTGATAATATTTTGTTCTTTTCCGTATATCCATTCGGGAGAAATATCGTTTAAGGCGCAAGCCGAAATAAAGGACGAATGAACGTTTCTCGTCGCTAATACTACGGGCTTTTTTTTGTGGGATAAGGCAAGCGATTTTACTAAATATAGAGTTGCCCGTATAGAAAGGGAAGAGCCTTCCGTCGAATATGCCGTTTTTCCGCTACCGAAAACTTCGCTTGCGTTTTTTTCGCTTTCCGCTATTATTCCGTGCGGATTATACAAAACGTCCGCTCCGTCTATTTCGGTTACGTCGTCGGGATATTTTCCTTTGTGTCCCGGCATATGAAAGCGGTTTTTGATTTTTCTATATTGTTTGAGGAAATCGCAAACGGGGGTATTCATAACTCTTTCGAAAGCTCCAACATTATCGCGCATTCCATACGTTTTTTAAATAATTCGCAACCGTATTCGTAAACGCCGTTTACGTTTCCCGTGGAGTGGTACGCATTAGCCGAACATCCGCCCGAACAGTACAGTTTTGCCCAGCAGTTTTTACACTTTTCTCTCGTGTAAACGTTGCACGACTTAAATTCGTTTTGAACGGCAAGGTTATTAATGCCGTCGAAAACGTTGCCTAGTTTAAATTTTTCTTCTCCGACGAATTGGTGGCATGGGTACAAATCTCCCCAAGGCGTTACCGCCATATATTCCGTTCCGCTACCGCAACCGGAAATTCTTTTATAAACGCACGGTCCGCCTTTTAAATCCAGCATATAGTGGTAAAAAGTAAAAGGTTCGTTTTTGTTTCTGTGTTCTATCATAAGAGAGGCTAAATCTTCGTATTGTTTTAAAACGATAGGTAAATCTTCTTTGGTTAAAGCGGACTCGTCTTCTGGGGCGCAGACTACCGGCTCCATACTAAGCTCCGTAAAACCTAAATCGAGCATCTGTTTAATATCGTTTAAAAAGTCGGGGTTGTAATGGGTGAAAGTTCCGCGAATGTAGTAATTTTTATTTCCTCTTGCTTTTACGAGTTTTTGGAAAAGCGGAACTATTTTGTCGTAACTTCCTTTTCCCGAATAGTCCACTCTGAAACGGTCGTGAACTTCCTTTCTGCCGTCTAGCGATAGTACGACGTTACTCATTTCCTTGTTGGCAAAATCTATTACGTCGTCGTCTATTAACATTCCGTTGGTGGTAAGGGTAAAGCGGAAGTTTTTGCCGTGTTCTTTTTCAATCGAGCGGGCGTATTGTACGAGACGCTTTACCACGTCGAAGTTCATAAGCGGTTCACCGCCGAAAAAGTCGACCTCTAAATTGCGACGGGTTCCCGAATTTTCTACAAGAAAATCCAACGCTCTTTTACCGACTTCATAGCTCATTAACGCTCTGTCGCCGTGATACTTTCCTTGACTTGCAAAGCAGTAGGAACAGTTTAGGTTGCAAGAGTGGGCGATATGTAAACATAGCGCCTTTATTATTCCGTTGCTTTTTTCTTTTAAAGAGGAGGCAAGCGGTTGAAACTTGTCTTCCGAAAACAATTTACCTTCGTTTTTAAGCGAGAGTATTTCTCCGTAACATTCGTTTATTTCGTTTACGGGAATTTCGGGGTGAAGGCGTGCGACTTTTTTTATGACGGCGTTTTCGTCACCGCTTAAAAAATTTTCAATCAAGTCGTATGCGACTTCGTCCACGGCGTGAACGGAACCCGAAGCGCTGTCCAAAACTATGTTGTATCCGTTTAATTTGTATTGATGTATCATTTTATCCTCAAAGTTATTTAAGACGAAAAAAGCCACCTTTTGCGGTGGCTCGTTCTCGTACGATTATTTGCTTTCTTTAGTGTTTTCGCATTTTTGATTTGCGATTCCGCAACTTGTTTTGCAAGCAGATTGGCAAGAAGTTTGACATTCTCCGCAACCGCCTTTTACGGCGCTTTCGCAAAGATTACGTGTTTCAACGGTTTTAATGTGTTTCATAACTTTATAATCTCCAAATTTTTAATTATACAAAGATTATATCATAGCTTATCATAAAAATCAACAAAAAAATATTTATTATATTATTTTTTCGTTACCCAACCTAACAAATTGACAAAAACGCAGGAAAAATGTTATTCTATAAAAAGGTGAAATTATGATTTATACTACTGTGATATTTGATATGGACGGAACGATTTTATACACCTTGGACGACCTTACCGACGCCGTGAACTACGCTATGAACAAAACGGGCTTTGCGTTGAAAACGGTGGAAGAAATAAAAGGTTTCGTGGGGAACGGTATAAAAAAATTAGTGGAAAGATGTATGCCCGAAAATTATTCGGAAGAAGATTTTTTAAAGGCTTACGAATATTTTTCGGAATACTATAAAGACCATTGTTACGATAAAACCAAACCTTACGAGGGGATTAACGAACTTATAGGCGAACTTAAACGCCTCGGAATAAAAACGGCGGTAGTAAGCAATAAGGACGATTACGGCGTAAAAGCGTTGTGCGACGTGTTTTTTAAAGGATTGTTCGACGTGCAAAAGGGGGTAAGGGATAACCTTGCCAAAAAGCCCGCTCCCGATTTATGCGAAGAAGCGTTAAAAGAGCTTGGAGAAAAAAGGGAAAACGCCGTGTACGTGGGCGACAGCGACGTAGATTTTTTAACGGCAAAAAACAGTTCCTTAAATTTTATAGGCGTAAGCTGGGGCTTTAAAGGAAAAGAGTTTTTGAGAAAACTCGGCGCTGAAAATATTGCCGATACGCCGAAAGAAGTTTTAGGCTTTATTACGGGAGAAAAAAATGTTTAGCGTTGCATTAACTCGGGTTTTAATAACTTTATGTTACGTTATACCGGGATTTATTCTATGTAAAATGAAAAAAGCCACGGCAGAGCATTTGTCTACGCTTTCTTCCGTGTTGATATATTTCGGAAGCCCGTGTTTAATTATTTCATCCTTTTTATCGCTGGAATATTCCAAAACGGCATTCGTCGATATGTGTTGGTTTGCGCTTGTGTCCTTTTTGCTCCAAGCGGTGTTTATAACTATATTGTTTTTTGCTTTGCGGAAAAAATTCGACGATTGCAGATATAGAATTTTAAACATTAGCAGTGTTTTGGGAAACGTGGGATTTTTCGGTTTGCCCGTGGTTAAGGCGTTGTTTCCTAACGAGCCTATCGTGGCGTGTTATTCTTCGGTGTTTGTCGTTACGATGAACGTTATAGTGTTTACTATGGGCGTTTACTGTCTTACGAACGACAAAAAATATATGTCTTTAAAAAGTGCGATAATAAGCCCGTCTAATTTAGGTCTTATAATAGGGTTGCCGTTATTTTTGTTGAGCGGTCGCTTTAAGTTGAGTTCGGACGTAATAAATGCGGTGGGCGCGGTGGAAAAAATGACTACGCCTCTTTGTATGGTTATACTCGGGATACGATTGGCGACCGTTTCGCCGAAAGAAATATTTTTAAACGGGTTTACTTACGTCATATGTTTCGGGAAATTGGTGTTATTCCCGTTGTTTTGTTATTTAGCGGTGTATTTTTTACCGTTTTCGTCAACGTTTAAGTCGTGCGCCGTTATTCTTGCGGGAACGCCTTGCGCCTCGATAGTGTTAAACTTGTCCGAAATACATAACGGTGAAAAAAACTTGCCCGCAAACAGTATTTTGCTGTCGACTATGATGTGTTTTATTACGATTCCGCTACTTGCGACGTTGCCGATGTAGCGTAAATTACGTATTGATTTAAGCAAACGGTTATGATATAATGTAAAAATAAGGAGGTATTTATGTCGGACGATAGAATGAAAAGGGATATGCAGTATATTCGTGCGTTAGAAGCGGAAAGAAACGAAAAGTCCACGGCTGTAAAAGAGTTGGAAAATAAGATAGCTTCTTTAAGAAAAAATCCCGCTAATAAAATCGCAAACGATTTATATATTTATCAATATAACAAGGAAATAGACGTTTTAAAGGAGAAAATCGCTCAAATAGAAAAACAAATATCTTCCGCGAAAGCTTCTTTCGGGGAGGAAGATTTTTACGACGAGGAGGCGGAAGAACCTTTTTCGTCGATAGAGGTTGAGAAAATAAGGGAAACAAAGCCCGTTTCGCCCGTTGTTAAAACGGAAAACAAGGAGCAAGTCGTTTCCGTGAAAAAATCGGGCATAAAAGAATTTTTCTCGGCATTTTCGGCGGGGAAAGTCGTTTTTTTGGCGATAATTTGTTTAATTTCGTCGGTACTATGCTATCAACTCGACAAAACGGATTTAATAAGTTACGTCGGCAAGTATAATAGGCTTATCAATTTGCCCGTTATTTGTTTTATGGCGATTGTGGTTTTTTGCGTTACGGCGTATTTTGCTTTTAAAGGCGTTTCTAAAAAACCGTTCGGTGTAATCAGCGATTATTTTTGCGTTTACGCCTTTTACTTATCGCTTAATTTATTCGTTGCGTTTGCTTTTAACAGAACCAAGTTTAAGTTGATAATTTTCGTTGCTCTTTTGGTATACGCGTTGTTTTATTTTATAGTAAGGGTTAGGGTTTACGGCGTTAACCTAGAAGAAAGCGTAAGGAAAAAGAGCTCGTTTATAAGGTATTATTTCGACTTATTTAAAAAGTATAACGTGCTTATGCTGGCGGTAGTGTTTATAATTTTATCCGCTATAGGATACGTGTTCGGATTTACTTGGGTAACGAGAAGTTTGTGGAACGGAAAGATTACCAAGGGAATGGTGATAATCGACTCGGTAATATTTGTTTTGGCGTTTATTTATTATCTCGGATTTGCCTTTTTTAGATTAAACGAAAAAGATTTAAAAATAATAGATTTAACGGCGTTACTTATTCAACTTTTTGCAATAGGGATATGTATATTTTCTGTTCTTGCCAAACGTGCGCCGTATACGGTAGTGTTGATTTCTACCGCCGTTGCGACTTTGTGTAGCATAGTTATAACCGCTTGCAGAATATTCGGGTATAAAAAATGAAATACGATTTAATAGTATCCGATTACGACGGAACGCTTATAAAAAAAGACGGAAGCATATCGGAAGAACAGATAATTGCCGTTAACGAATACGTTTCTCTCGGCGGAAAGTTTACCGTGATTACGGGAAGAATGACCACTTCTATTTTACCTTTGGTGAGAAAACTCGGGCTAAAAGGGTACGTGTCTTCGTTTAACGGCGGAGAGCTTGCCGAAATAGAGAGCGGAAAAATCCTTTACAGTATAAAGATAAAAAACGAACTTGCGGTGGAAGTGTATAAGGTTATCGAAAGCGAAAGCGCTTACGCGCACGGCTATTACGAGGGTAAATATTTTATCGAAAACAGGACTGTTTTTACCGATTTTTACGAAAGAATAACGGGAGTAAAGGCTACTTTAATATCGCAAAAATTAAGCGAGCATTTTTCAAACAACGGACTTGATACCA
Source organism: uncultured Christensenella sp. (assembly GCA_964601265.1). Classification (GTDB taxonomy): domain Bacteria; phylum Bacillota; class Clostridia; order Christensenellales; family Borkfalkiaceae; genus UBA4675. The sequence continues at coordinate 1,371 of CAZRMT010000029.1, read as the reverse complement.
ATAAAATTTTGGTTATGGACGAAAAGGAAAAACTCGATAAAGTAATGTCGGCGTTGTCGCCTTTTTACGATAGATTAAACGTTATAAGAAGTAACGATTTTCAAATAGAAATAACCGAGCCAACCGCAACTAAAGGCAACGCTTTAAAATATATCGCAAAAACTTTTAACGTGGATATGAAAAAGACGATAGCCGTCGGCGACGGCGGGAACGATTGTTCTATGCTCGAAACGGCAGGGTTAGGGGTTGCCGTTGCTAATGCGGAGGAAATAACCAAGAATACGGCGAATTTGGTATTGCCTTTTACGAACGAGCAAGACGCAGTAAGAAAAATAATAGAGCTATACGCCTTAAAATAGGGATATAAGTCGTTTAGGAGGAAAAATGAATAGAATAATACCGATAGTTTTTTCAACCGACGACAACTACGTTTTACCGTTAGCGGTGGCGATAAAATCTTTACTCGATAAAAAGAACAAGAAAGACGAATACAGAATATACGTGTTTCACGATAAACTGAGCGAAGAAAGTAAAGAAAAGATAAAGTTGGTGTGCGGAGAAAACTTTTTAGAGTTTGTCAATATCGGTAAATTTTTATTCGATACGACTTTTCCTTCCGACGGGCACGTTAACAGCGTTGCTACGTTTTTTAGACTTTTTATAGCTGATATATTGCCGGAATACGATAAAATCTTATATTTGGACTGTGATGTTTTAATTAATGGTGACGTCGGAAAACTTTTTGATTGCGATTTAAAAGATTTTATTCTTGCTGGAAATAAAATGCTCGGAGATAATGCTGTAGAAAGAGATTATTTTAATGCGGGCGTTTTACTTTTTAACGTTAAAGAGTGCTTAAAAAACGATATTTGTAAAAAAGCTTTAAAGTATATCGGCGACAATAAAAAAATACAGTATCAAGACGAACAGACTTTAAACGAGGTGTGCAAGGGAAAAGTAGTTAATTTTCCGTATAAATACAATTTTCAAACTTGGTATTGCGTGAGCGGAGAGCTTTTAAAAAAAACGGGAATAAAGAAAGTAAAGGATATAAGTATAATTCATTATAGTTCGAAGCCTTGGAAAGACGATACCGTTCCGCTCGGACAATTATGGTGGAAAATGGTTAATACTTTAGATAAATTACTTAAAGAGGAGATTTATGCTAAATACGGGCAGTACTCAAAAAATAAGCGTTGCTATTTTAGCGAGTACTATTTTGCAAGCAGGATGGGGAAAATTGTTTATAAGGTCAAAAAAAAGTTAAAAAAACATTAATAGATGTTTTAATTCGAGGGGAAATTATGGACGTTATAGAAATTAAAAACCTTGATAAAAGTTTTAAAGACGTTCACGCCGTAAACGATTTAT
>CAZRMT010000028.1:0-18655 GCA_964601265.1 uncultured Christensenella sp. | reverse complement strand
CGTAGAGTATAACGGAAGCAAGTATAGAGCGGTATATTTTACTAGTTACAGACCATATTCTACCACTAGTAGCAGTAGCACGGATAATACTTACCAAGACGACAACGGCTATAACACAAGCAACGTATACTGGTTTAAGTATGAACCTATAAAGTGGAGAATACTCGAGGAAGTTGGCGGTAAGGCAACGCTACTAGCTGAAATGATATTAGACAGCCAAGACTATAATTACACCAAGAGCAGTAGAACGATAGACGGAAAAACCGTATACGCAAACAATTACGAATACAGTAGTATAAGGGCGTGGCTCAACGACAATTTCTATAATACTGCGTTTAGCGAACTAGAAAAAGCGTTAATACAAACGGTGGAAGTAGACAACAGCGCAAGGAGCACGAACCCCGACAGTAGTGCGACGCAATGGAACAGCGGAGTAAATAAGTATGCTTGTAACAATACAAACGACAAAGTATGGTTATTATCGGAGCAAGAGGTAACGAGAGCTAGTTACGGCTTTGCAACGGATACGGGAAAAACGGCGACAAGACAAAAGAAAACTACGGCATATAGCCAATGCCAAGGCGGTTGGACAAGTACGTCGTCAAGTTATGCGGGGAATGGTCGTTGTTGGTGGCTTCGCTCGCCGAATTACAATTATGTCCATATCTCTTGGAACGTCGATTACTATGGCGATTCCAACGACTACTATGGCGTCGATAATACTTATGACGGTGTGGTGCCCGCACTTCAAATTTCTCTTTAATAAAAAAAGACAACCGCACGGTTGTCTTTTTTATGTTTAATCGGGCGATTAATCGCCTTATTGCCCGACTTTTTATAAAAAAAGGATTTTCAAAACGAAAATCCTTTTAGTTTATTTTTTTGCTTTCTTTAATTGTTACCAGTCCGCACAAAATATCCGCATAGGAAAAATTCGTTTTTCCTAAATACTTTTCATACGGGGGTATCGTTATTAAAGAGGGGTAAATTCCCGTAAGTCGTCCTTTATAGCTGACGAACTTGTTTCTGCCTAAATTTACTTTTACGTCCACGTCTTTTTGGTGGAGGGCTTGTATTTCTTCTTTAATAACGGTTATGTTTTTTCGTTGCTTAATCATATATAGATTATGCCCCGAAAAAGGAAATTTTAAACCCTTTTAAAAAAGGTCGTCGTTATCGCCGTCGTCTTCGTCTTCGTTTTCGTCTTCTTCGTCGTCTTCGAAATCGCTTTCGTCGATTTCTATATCGAAGTCGTCGTCATCGTCGTCGGGTCCGTCGTATTCCTCGTCCTCTTCTTCGTCGTCCGCGAATTCTTCCTCGAACTCTTCTTCGACCATTTTCGACAAAGAAACTTCTTCTTCGTCGCCCGAGTTGGAGATTTCCTCTTTTTCGTCCTCGTCCAAAAAGTCTCTCCACTTTTCGTCGTTTTCGTCGTCGGTTTCGGGTTCGATGTCGTCGTAGGAATTCATTTCTCTACAATTATCGCACATATCTTCGTCGATAGGGATATATACTTGTTTGCATTTAGGACAAAGTTTTTCTTCTAACTTGTCTTCGTCGTCTGCGTACATAAGTTGCGGACCTATTTTTAATTCCGCCTTGCATACGTCGCAATAATCTTCTCCTTCTAAAATATAGTTTAAATCACATCTAGGGCATTTAACATATTTCGGCATTTCAAGCTCCTTTAAAGTATTAACTTTAAAACCTTTTACGTTGGTATTTTTAAAAGAATTATTCCCTTTAAAAATTACTTTCATTATTATATTAGTTATATCGCTATTTGTAAACTGTTTTAGTAAAAAAAATAAATTTTTTTTCAAAAATTTTTGCAATTCTTATTTATTATATGTAATAAAGCGGTATAAGTGAACATATAATTAAAACGTAAACAAGGAGGGGTAATGGGAAAAGCAGAGTACAGCGATTTTATCGCCGTGAAAAATTGCGTAAAAACCGCCACTGTAAACGTCGAGTGCGGTAGCGATATATCTTGTGAAGTGAGGGACGTTTTGTCTTTGCGTTCCTCTTGCGTGCAAACGGGCGTGGAGCAAAAAGACGGGGAAGTTACGTTCGGCGGACGGGTAATTTTTAACGTGGTATACTCTTTGGAGGGCGAAATCAAAAGAAAAGAACTCGGCGTTGACTTTACCGATTCCGTCACGGCGGATTGTTCGCCCGAAGATAAGGTTAAAATTTCGTTAAGCGTCGACAACGTTTCTTGTGAAAAACAAGACAGAATAAAAATAACGGCGCAAATATCCGTGCGGTTAACTGTGGAAAAAAGTCGAAAAAAAGAACTTTTGACGGGCGGAGAGGAATATTTAATCAATAAAAAAACCGTTCCCGTAGTCCAAGAAAAGAGTAGCGCGTCGCAGTCGTTCGAGTTGGACGACGAATTCGAAACGTCGCCGATTAAAAACGTTTTATCAAGCTGGGCAACGGCGTATATCACTTCTTGTCAGTGCGGAATAAATTCCGTTATTTGCGACGGAGAAGTCGTTTTAACGCTTGCGCTATTGCCAATCGACGAAAAAAGTGATATAGTAAAAGAGTATAGGGTTATTCCTTTCCGTCTTGAATTAGAAGAGGACGCAAACGCAGACGATATTTGCCACGGAGAGGTCGTCGTTACGAAAACGGCTTTAAAGGTCTTTGTGGACGAGGCAAAAGGTAAAAGTACGATAAGCTCGCAAATTTCTATCGGCTTAAACGCAAAAGCCTATTCTTGTAAAGATTTTACCTACGCCGACGACTTGTTTTCCTTAAAACACGAATTAAGCGTTGCCAAGGAAAAAATCGAGTACGAAAAAATCAAAAAAGACGTCGTTTTCGTCGAAAAGGTCAGGGGCAAGGCGTTTTGCGAAGTTCCCGAAAACGCACGGCTGGTTACTTGCATAGACGACAGAGTGTATAATTTAACTTGCGTTAGGGATAAAAACCAAGTATCTTTCGACGGAATACTGTCTGCGTACTGTCTGTTTTCGTTAAACGGGGAAGCGGTCTCGAAGCTTGCCGAAATGCCTTTTACTTTAACGGCAACTTGCGAGGACGAGTTTGAAATAACTTCTTGCGTTACGAAAGGAATAAACGTTCGTCTTCGTAACGGCGAGGTAGAGTTTGAAAGCGAAGTGGCGCTTTCGTACAAAACCTTTACCAAGGAAAGTTTTTATGCCGTAACGGTTGCGGAAGAAAAGGAAGAGCTAGTAAAAAACGAAAACGCTTTCAGCATGTATATCCCCGAAAAAAACGACGGGCTATGGGAAATTTGCAAGGCGTTAAGGGTTTCGCCCGAAACGGTTACCGAGCAAAACGATTTAACTTTCCCCTTAAAAGAAAATCAAAAAATAATAGTATACAGAAGGATTTAATGAGAGTAAAAGCAAAAGCAAAAATCAATTTATCGTTGAATATTACGGGCGTAAAAAACGGTTATCACGAACTTGAAAGCGTGGTAACCGAAATATCGCTTGCGGACGACGTTTACTTTAAAAAAAGCGACGAAATAAGCGTAAAATACAAAAATTTTTCCGTACCGCAAGAAAAGGACAATGCGTTTAAAGCGTTAAAAGAATTTTACGCGGTTTTCGGCAAGGGCGCAAAAATAATAATTCGCAAAAAAATACCGATAAAATCGGGGCTTGGCGGTTCCAGCGCGGACGCCGTGGGGGTTTTAAAGGCGTTAAAGTCGCTTTACCCCGAAACGGACGAAAGCCTTTTAAAGGAAATTGCGAAAAAGTGCGGGAGCGACTGCCTTGTTCAGTACGTCGGCGGGCTTAGCGTTATGAAGGGGAGGGGCGAAATCGTAGAGCCGATAGAGTTTGACAAAAAACTTTATTTCGTCATCGTTCCCGTCGAGGGCGGAGTTGATACGGCGAACTGTTTTAGTCTGTTTGATAGCGGAGAAAAAAAAGGATTTATCGACAATAATCGACTTATAGAGGGGTTAAAAAGAGGGGAAAAGGTAAAAATAGACAACTGTTTAAGTGTTCCCGCAAAAAAAATAAACCCTTTAATAAGCGAGGCGGAGGACTTTTTAAAAGAAAACTGCGACCTCGTCAATATGAGCGGAAGCGGTAGCGCGGTATACGCTACGTTTTACGAAAAAAGATACGCAAAGAAAGTATATAAGGTTATAAAGAAAAAATATCCGTCGGCTATTATTTGCGAAAACTGAAAAATTACAAGTATAAATTTCCCTGAAAGCGGTAATCATTGTATTATCACTTTCGGGGGATTTTTTTAATGCGTAAAAAAGGAATAACTTTAATTTTAATAGGCATAATAAGTTTAACGGCGATATATTTTGCGTTTAGACAAGAAAAAGAGGCGACCGTAGAGTATTTGAGAATTCACGTAAGAGCCAACAGCAATTCGCAAGCCGACCAACTCGTAAAATACGAAATAAAGGATAGGATTGTCGAGTTTTTAACGCCTTACGTAGCCGATTGCAACTCGAAAAAAGAGGCTGTTTCCAAGCTGAACTCGTTGACGGACGGTATGACTAAAATCGCAAACGATTGTTTAAAGGAAAAGGGTTTTTCCTACCGTGCGAAAACCGAAATACGACAAGAGTATTTTCCGACGAGAGTGTACGACGGAGAGTGTTTGCCCGACGGCGTTTACGACAGCATTATCGTGGAACTGGGGGAAGCGGAAGGTGATAACTGGTGGTGTGTGGTTTATCCGCCGTTATGCTTTTATTCGGAAACCACGCCCGTAAAATTCAAGTCTAAAATAGCGGAAATAATTCGTCAATTCAAAGAAAAACGCAGGTGAACGTTACCGCTTGCGTTTTAGGAGGGTTAATGAAAAAGTACGTAAAAATATTTTTGCTCGTATTGGTTCTTTCGTTTACGGCGTTAAGTTCTATGGCGTTTACCACCGCTAGGCAAAGAGGAACGGATACCGTAATAGAATGCGCTACCGTTATAAAACAAGGACAAACGGGCAGTATGGTAAAAAAGATACAAACCAAACTTAAAAATTGGGGATATTACAAAGGGAGTGTAGACGGAATATTCGGTTCTCAAACCAAAGAAGCCGTAAAGTATTTTCAACGCAAAAACGGACTAACGGCAGACGGGATAGTCGGCTCTCAAACGCTTAAAGCGTTGGGAATTTCGTCTACGTCGTCTTCGTCTTCGACTTATTCCGATAACGACTTAATATTGCTTGCAAAACTTATTTACGGTGAGGCGAGAGGCGAAAGTTACACGGGACAAGTCGCCGTAGGCGCAGTGGTTTTAAACAGAGTAAAAAGTTCTTCTTTCCCCAACACGATTTCGGGGGTAATCTACCAAAAGAACGCCTTTACCGCCGTAAACGACGGACAGATAAACTTAACGCCCAATCAAACGGCTAAAAACGCCGCAAGGGACGCGCTAAACGGTTGGGACCCTACTAACGGGGCGTTATATTACTATAACCCCGCAATTGCTACGAGTTCGTGGATTTTTTCAAGAACGACGTTGACTACGATAGGCAATCACGTTTTTGCCGTATAATTATAAGGAGATGAGTATGGAACAGGAAAAAAACAGCGCCAAAGAAAAAGTCGAAAAAATCGAGAAAAAAGCTCAAAACAAAAAATCGGATACGATAAAAAAGGAAAACGAGCGGGAAAAAGCAAAAAAAAGGGTTGAAAACGCCAGAATAAAAAAGGAAAAAGAAGCGTTAAAAGAACAAAAAAACAGACTGAAAAAAGAACGTAAAGAACAAGAAAAAAAGCTTAAAAAAGAGAAAAAACAACGTGAAAAAAAGCAAAAAGAAAAAATAAAACTTGCTAAAAAACAAGAAAGAGAGCGTTTGGCAAGAGAAAAGCACGACCTTAAAGAACAGTTAAAAGAGGAAAAGCGAGAGAAAAAACTTGCGTTTAAGAACGAAACCAAAGAGGAAAAGAGGGCTAGAATTTCTGCTTTAAAGCAAGAAAAAGCTCGCCAAAGACAGCAAAAAAGAAATTTAAGAAAAAATAAAGGCTCTATCGGCGGGTGGCTTACGGCGGTTATTTCGCTTGGCGTTGCTTGTTTAGCGCTTGCCAGCGTTTTGACTTTTTATATGATGGGCGACAGAAATTTTGCTTCTAACGATTTCGGCTACACGTATCGTCAAAACTTTTCGGATTTAGTGGACTACGTGGATAATATCGACGTAAATTTATCCAAGGTGTTAATATCTAACGACAAAAAGGAACAGCAAAAACTTTTCGGGGAAATTTCTTTGCAAAGTCAGCTTGCCGAGCAAGGGCTTCAAAATTTGCCGATAGATTACGAAAACAAGTATAACACCGCTAAATTTATAAATCAGCTGGGAGACTACTCTAAATATTTAAATAATCGTCTTATAGACGGGTTTTCTATCACGGAAGAAGAGTATTCCAACGTGGAAACGTTATATGAAAGAAACGGAGTGTTAAAGGACAATCTTTTGTCGCTCAATAACGAAATAAAGAACGGAGCGAAGGTGGAGGAGTTGTTCTCGGGCGGAAACGCACTCGGCGTTAAACTGTTTGCCGAAATGGAGAACCAATCGCTTTCTTATCCGCAACTAATCTACGACGGACCTTTTTCCGACGGGCTTACCAATAGAGAAGTAAAGGGTTTGACGGGAGAAAAGCTTTCTTCTAAACAAGCGGAAGAAGTTTTTAAAAAATACTTTGAAAACTATTCCCTCAATATGCCCGAGTTTTTAGGCGAAGTAAACGGTCAATACGAAGGATATAATTTCAGGGCGCAAGACGAAAACGGAGTGGAAGTTTTTGCTCAAATATCTCGTAAAGGCGGAAAGCTTTTAAACTTTAACTATTCCAAGGAATGTAAAGAGGGTTCTTTAAGCGAACAAGAATGTATTTCAAGCGGAGAAAAGTTTTTAAGCGGAATGGGAATAGGTTCTATGAAAGCCGTTTGGGCGGAAACCAACGGATATTATACCACCGTAAATTACGCTTACGAAAAGGACGGCGTAATATACTACGCAGACCTTATAAAGCTGAATATTTGCAGAGAAAAAGGGCAAGTGTTCGGAATGGAAGCAAGAAATTATTATCTTAACCATACCGAAAGAGATAACGTAACTTTTAAGTTAAGTAAAAACGAAGCCGTTTTAAAGGTGAATTCCGATATGGAAATCGAAAGCGTCAGAAAGGCGGTAGTTCCTTCGGGAACCACTAGCGAAAAAGCCTGCTGGGAAGTTGCGGGCGAAATAAACGGAAGCAAGTATTATATTTACGTCGACGCTCTTACGGGAAGCGAAGTAAACATCTTCAAAGTCGTGGAAACGGACGAAGGCAATTTACTTTTGTAATTATTTTTAGTTTTAACGAATAAAAAACCTTCTTTAAGTCAAGTATTATGACGAAAGGAGGTTTTTTTATGACGGGATTAAAGGAAAAGGAAGTCGGTTTTATCACCGAGCTTTTAACCATTGAAAAACTGCTTGCCAAAAAAACGCAGTTTTACGGTTGCGAGGCAAAGGACGAAACCGTTAAGCAAAAAATGAGCGAGCTAGGCGAAAAGCACGAAGCAAGAGCGCAAACGCTTTTAAAAAATCTCGAATAAGGAGGAAGTATGAGTAATAAGTGTGTCGCTTTAACGGAAGAAGAAATATTGACGGATATGCTTTCGGCGGAAAAGGGGCTTGTAAAATTGTACGCAACATCCCTAACCGAAACGACTAATGCAAAACTGAGGGCACAAATGAAAAAGTTTTTGAACGAGGTTTCCGACGGGCAAAACGAAATTTTTTCGCTAATGCAACAAAAGGGTTACTACCAAGTCGCCCCCGCTCAAAAACAAAAAATCGATTCCGCAATAGATAAGTTTTCAAACAAAAAACAAAAGTAAAAGACGTAGAGGGCATTGCCCTCTTTATTTTTTTTGCCATAAAAATCCGAACGGCTTTTGCCGTTCGGAAATACAAAGGAGAAAGACAAGTATTTATTCTTGTCCCAAAAGGAAAAATTATGAGCAAATTTTATTTTTGTTTGTTAAACGTTTGACATATAAATATATCGTGTGGTATATTTTTAATGTTACAATGTGTAACATATTGTAAACGATTTTAAAAAAATAGTCAAGGCTTTTTAAAAAATGGAACAAAAAGCATAAAAGGTGTAGCTATGGAAAAGAAAAAAACGGCAGGGGAGCTTTTGCAAGAGGCATATTTTAAGTTGCTTACCAAAAAAAGTTATCTGGATATTACCGTTACGGATTTAGTTAAGGAAGCGGGCGTAGCGAGAGTGTCTTATTACAGACTGTTTACCTCGTTCGACGAGTTAGTCGAAAAAACGCTTGACGGCATATTTAAAGTTTTAACGGATAAAGTTTTTCCGCGATTTGAAAAGGTAAGCTTGGAAGAGTGGCGAGAAACGATAGTAAAGCTATTGTCGAAATTTAAAAACAACGAATACCCCTTTTGCCTGCCTAAACTTTTACCGCAAAATATGAATTATATTTGTTCCAAAGCGGAAGAAAAGTTTGCAAGGGCGAAGTCGGGCGAAGAAAAACCGAACCGCAAGTTTATTTTTAGCGTAAACGCAAGTATAGTAATTGCGATTGCCAAAACGTGGGCGTTAAACGGCTTTAAAGAAAAAGAAAGCGACTTGGCGGATTTGACGGTTGAACTGATAAAAAACAACTTAGACACGGTAAAAAATTTTAGTAAAGATTAAGAACGGTTTAATAAAATAATCAAAAAAAGGAGAAAACAATGCTTAAATTACAAGACATTACGAAAGATTACGTTTCGGGCGAGCTTACCGTTCACGCATTAAAAGGCGTGAGTATGGAATTTCGTCAAAGCGAGTTCGTTTCTATTTTAGGGCAGTCGGGTTGCGGAAAAACGACCTTGCTCAATATTATGGGCGGACTGGATAAATACACTTCGGGCGACTTGATTATAAACGGCGTATCGACGAAGAATTATACTTCGAGAGATTGGGATAACTACCGTAACAATTCTATAGGGTTTATATTCCAAAGCTATAACCTGATTATGCACCAAAGCGTTTTGGAAAACGTAGAGCTTGCGTTAACGCTTTCGGGCGTAAACAGAAAAGAGCGTAAAGAAAGGGCTAGGCAAGCCTTAATTCAAGTCGGGCTTGAAAAAGAGATTAACAAAAAGCCGAACCAACTTTCGGGCGGACAAATGCAAAGGGTGGCTATTGCAAGAGCTATCGTCAACAACCCCGATATAATTTTGGCCGACGAACCGACGGGCGCGCTCGATACGGAAACGAGTATTTCCGTTATGGATATTTTAAAAGAAATAGCCAAAGATAAATTGGTTATAATGGTTACCCATAACCCCGAACTTGCCGAAAAATATTCTACCAGAATAATAAGAATGGCAGACGGAAAAATCGTTGGGGACAGCAATCCTTTAACCGAAAACGAAGAAAAAGAACTTGTTGAAAAAGACGAGCAAAAAATAAAGCCGATTCAAAAGAAAAAGAAGAAAAAGGCGTCTATGAGTCCGTTAACGGCGTTTTTATTGTCGCTTAAAAACCTTTTTACCAAAAAAGCGAGAACGGCTTTGGTGTCGGTTGCGGGCAGTATAGGTATTATAGGAATAGCGCTGATTATGTCCGTTTCGGCGGGATTTCAAGGATACATAGACGATATACAAAGAGATACATTGTCCTCTTCTCCGATAGAAATTTCCGAAACGTCGTTGGATATTACGGGAATGGTTACTACGTTAATGGGGGCTGGCGGAAGCAAAAGAGAGGGAGAAAAATATCCTCAAAGCGACTCGTTTACTTCGAATAACCAAATGCAAGATATGTTTAACGACGTTATTAAAAGCGTAAGAGCCTCCGACCTTAAAAGTTTTAAAACCTATATAGAGGAAAATATTGACAACGACAAAATTCACGGAGTGCAGTTTATGTACGATACTAGTTCTTTGCAATTGTATGGAAAGGGCGAAAACATATATAAAAGAGTTGTTCAAGAGGACAAAAATATAAAAGACTATTTTTCGCTTTACCCGTATAACAGCAAAAGGCTCGGGCTAAGTGCTATTTATCCGAGTGCGGAGTATTATGCAACCAGTATGTTTAATATGAATCCGCTCATAAAAACGTTTGTAAAATACGATAAGGCGACTGCCTCATGGAAAGACAATTGGACGCTTATAAAAGATCAATACGACTTATTAGACGGCAAGTGGGCAACGTCGGGCGATAAAACTCAAATGATGCTCGTCGTAGACGAATACAACCAAATAGCCGATAACGTTTTGTTTGCGCTAGGGTTAAGGAGCGAAGGTTATATGGTTTCCTCGATGATAAAAGAAATAATTAAAACTTATCCGAGCGAAAATATAGGCGAGTTGATAGAAGGATTCAAATTTACAAGCTTGTTTAACGACAAGAAAGAAACCGAAACTTGGAACGAGTATTTTTCTACACATGAGGAAAAAGTAGAAGTTCTTATAAATAAATATCTGGAAATGATAGGCGTACAATATAATCCGAATGACGAAGAGGAAGAAATCAAGTTTGAGTCGATTATTAACGGAGATTATTCGTATAAAATCGCACCGACTTATCTTAAATATAAAATAGGCGAAGACGGAAAGGTGACGCGTAGATCCGATGCGGACTACAAAGAATTAATCAATTCGGGAACCGAACAAGACGATGTTTTAGAGATGAAAATTACGGGCGTTATTCGACGTAAAAAGGGGTTGAGTTCGGGTTGTTTGTCGTCTAACGGAGGACTTGTTTATCAAAACGGGTTAACCGAGTGGCTTATACAAAAAACCAACGAGTGCGATTTAGTGAGAGTGCTTGACGGGATTTCTGAAATTGCCGATGAGAGCGAAAAGGAAAACGAAGCAAGGGAAAAACTTTCGGATATATACGATTTATCGAGATTAGGAGTAGAACAAGAAGGCAGTGCTACAGTAACCGTGGAAAGCGTGATTAGTGCTATAAAGAGCACTATAGGGGTTGCCGACGTTACAAACCCGAAATCGATAAGTATTTACGCTTCTAACTTCGACAATAAGGATTACGTTACCGGGCTAATAGAAAAGTATAACGATGAAAATCCCGACAACAAAGTAAATACTTCGGATATAATGGGAACGATTTTTTCAAGCATTAGCAAAATAGTGAACGCCATAACTTACGTGCTGATTGCGTTTGTGTCCATTTCGCTTATAGTTTCGTCTATAATGATAGGAATAATCACCTATATATCGGTTTTAGAGAGAACGAAGGAAATAGGAGTACTGCGTTCGATAGGCGCTTCAAAGGGAAACGTTGCGACGGTATTCAATGCGGAAGCTCTTATAATAGGGTTTGCAAGCGGGCTTTTAGGCGTTTTAATAGCGGTGTTGTTAAATATACCCATTTCGGCGATTTTGCTAAAAGTAACGGGCGTAAAAATAGCCGTCAAACTTCCCGTTGCGGGCGGAATAGCGCTAATGCTTATAAGTATGGTTTTAACCACGATTGCGGGATTTATTCCGTCGAGAATAGCCTCCAAAAAGGACCCCGTAGTTGCGTTAAGAACGGAAAGCTGATAATGATTTAAAAATAAAATTAAGCCGTGAAACGTCGTTTCACGGCTTAACTTTTTACGTTATGAAACTTATTTTACAAATTATTCTTGTTCTTCAAAGTCTTCGCAACAAGTGCAATCCTCGCAACCGCAACCTATTTTTACGGAATCTAGTCCGCAACAGTCCGAGTTTACGTTGTGTTTGCAACTTTTTACGTCGCATTTAATATTGTGATTCATACTTACCTCCTAAAAAAGTATGCGTAAAAGCGGAAATATTAAACTTTAATATTTAAGTTGTCTTGACAATTATCTTCTTTTTTTATAAAATTAAGTATATATTACATTTAGGAGATAATCAATGAAAGTAATTTTACTTCAAGACGTTAAGGGAACGGGGAAAAAGAACGACATCGTAGAAGTTAGCGACGGGTTTGCGAGAAATATGCTTTTCAAGAAAAATCTTGCCAAGGAAGCTACCAGCGTTGAAATAAATTCTTTAAAAATAAAACAAGAAGCGCAAGAATTTCATAGGCAAGAGGAAATAAAGGCGATAAAAGCGCAAGCGAAACAAATTAACGGGCAAGAAATAGTTTGCAAAGTTAAAGCGGGCGAAAACGGAAAAATTTTCGGGAGCGTAACCGCAAAAGAAATTGCCGACACCTTGGCAAAAGCGGGATACGTGGTAGACAAGAGAAAAATATTATTAAAGGAATCCATTAAGGCGGTTGGCGTATACACGGTAGAAATTAAGTTTTTACCCGACACTACTGCGAAAATCAAACTTAAAGTGGAGATATAAAAGCGGACGAAATAATGAAAAAGTGTTTATTTATGGATAGGGACGGCACGATAAACGTTTTAAAAGAGGACGAATATCACCTTGCCGACCCCGAAAAAGTCGTGTTAATTCCCGGGGTTGAAAAACTAATAAAAAAATTCAACGACGCGGGGTATATGATAATAGTCGTGTCAAATCAAGGCGGAGTAGGAAAGGGCTTTTACACCGAGCAAGACGTTTACGACATTCAAACGGTTATAAGCGAAAAATTAAAGGCTTTAAACGGTGCTTACGTGGACGATTGGACTTATTGCTTTCATCACTACGCAAAGGGGATAGGGAAATACAAGGTCGACTGTAATTGCCGTAAACCGGGGACTGCCAATGTGGAAAACGCCGTTAAAAAATACGATATAGACAAAAGCAAGTCATTTTTTATAGGCGATAATATTACCGACGCCAAATGTGCGGAAAACGCAGGGATAAGGTATTATCCTTTCGACTATACGGACGGAATAAAGACCGAAAGAGGTCAAAGGATAATGATAAGAGAATATTCCGACGAGCTTATAGATAAAATTTTCGATATGGCGGTAGAAAAAAGTGAAAAATAATTTTTTAAAAAGGTTTATATGCGGATTCGGAATAGGGTTTGCCTTTATCGTTCCGGGGATATCGGGTAGCGCGATAGCAATGCTTTTGGGTGTATACGAAGAAATGATTTCCGCCGTGTCCGACATATTTAAAAAGTTCGTAAAAAGCGTACTATTCTTGTTGCCTATTTTTTTAGGCGTGGTTCTTGCCGTGGGGAGTATGTATTTTCCCATAACTTGGCTACTTAAAAAGAATATGTTCGCAACGGTTATGCTGTTTGCGGGGTTTATTGTCGGCGGGCTTAAACCGATGATAAAAAAGGCTGAGATAAACAAAGCTAAAAAGCGTTATTTTATTTATTTTGCGTTAACGTTTGCTTTTGTAATAGGAATTGCTTGCTTAAAATTTATCAAGGGTGTCGAAGTCGATTTGTTGGGCGACGTCAACGTAAAACAGTACTCTATGATTTTCTTGGTCGGAATAATTTTTGCTATCTCTATGGTGTTGCCGGGGGTTAGCGGAGCAACGCTTTTAATGGCGGTGGGCTATTATACGCCGTTATTCGACTTGGCTAAAACTATGGTAAAACAGCTTATTCACGGTAAATTCGTGGGGCAAAGTTATTTGCTAGTACTGTTTTTGGTGGCGGGCGTCGTGATAGGCGTGTTGCTTATGGCAAACTTAATGAAAAAAGGCTTTGAAAAATTTCCTCAAGCCACCTATATGGCGGTTTGCGGGCTTGCGATAGGTTCTATCCCCGCTATTTTTATAGCGCAGGACTGGGCGGAAAAAATTCCCGTATGGAACGTATTTTTATCAATCGGAACTTTTGTTTGCGGTGTGGCGTTATCCTATTTATTAGTGTATTTACAAGAAAAACAAGAAAAGAAAAACGCCGTACTTGGCGATACGGCGGAAGAGGGATTGACTGCTAATCGAGAAGAAACCACAACTGAAGAATAAATTAAAACGACTGCCGTCAGCAGTCGTTTTTCATATAAAAAGTTAATCTTTTTTAATTGTCGATAAAATTTCCTTTAATAAATCTTCCGTGGTCGGGTTCGCCTTTCTTTCCTCTTCGGCTTTTTTCTTTGCTTCTTCCTCGGCTTGTTTTGCTTCTTGTTTAAGGCGTTCGTTTTTCTCGTCCATAAAAGCTTTCACTTTCGATTTGTCACGTAACGATATACCGAGTTTTTTCATATCTTGTTTGTCTTGTTTCGTCGGGCGGTTTTTCTTTAATTCTTTTTTAAATTCTTCGTTTCTTTTTTGAAGGTTGTTAATCGTTTTTACTATGGAAAACAGAATAAAGGCGATTATAATAAATTTGATTACGGAACTTATAAACGCGCCCCAATCTACATATATGGAAGAGGCTAGGTCTATTTCACCCGTCGAAGTATAACCTTTTTTGAGGAAAGTGTATACTTCCGTCAGGCTGTTTTTGCCTAGTATTAAAGCCAAAATATAGTTGATTACGGGCATTATTATTTTGTCGGATAAAGCAGTTACTATCGCTGTAAAGGCGGTGCCGATAATTACGCCTACGGCTAGGTCTACCACGTTTCCCCTTTTAATGAATTCGCCGAATTCTTTAAAAAATTTTTTCATATAAAATCTCCTAAAAATGTTCTTTTTGAAAATTATACTTTTTATTGAATTTTATGTCAATGCAATAATTAAATTTTTTAAAATAGATTATAAAAATAAGAAAAAAAGAAAAGTGTTAAAATTTTGACAATGTAATTATTTCTGTTTATACGCTTTTATTCTAATCGCTATATAATAGCAGTGTAAATCAATGAAAAAAGGAGGTAGCGATGAGCGTTATCGAAGTTAACGGTTTTACAAAAGACTACGGATTTCAAAGAGGTGTTTTCGATATATCCTTTAAGGTTGAAAAGGGAGAAGTTTTCGGCTTTTTAGGACCTAACGGAGCGGGAAAGAGTACCACGATAAGACACTTAATGGGATTTTCCAAACCGCAAAAAGGCGAAGTGAAAATCCTCGGAATGAGTTCTTTTGAAAACTATGATAAATTTTTAAATAAAGTCGGGTACGTTCCCGGCGAAATAGCGTTGCCTACGGGGCTTACCGGTTGGGAGTTTTTAAGAATGATGCAGTCTATGCAAGGGATTAAAAACGAAGAACAGCTAGAAAGAATGTTAAAAAAATTCGAGCTTAAAGACGACGTTTTAAAATGCGAAACCAAAAGAATGAGTTTGGGGGTAAAACGTAAGCTTGCCGTTGTGGCGTCGTTTATGTCCGACCCCGAAGTTTTGGTTTTGGACGAGCCGACCAGCGGACTAGACCCCGTTATGCAAAACGTTTTCGTGGAGTTTATAAAAGAAGAAAAGCAAAGGGGTAAAACCATTCTTTTATCGAGCCATATTTTTAGCGAGGTTGACGAAACTTGCGATAGGATTGCCATTATTAAGGACGGAAAAATCGTTTCCGAGTTTATTGCAAACGATTTAAAACATGCTTCTTTAAAGTTCTATAACGTTTATTTTAAGAACGAAAAGGACTATAAAAAATTCGTGTCGTCGGATAAGGGTGAAATAAAACTGATAGACTTTAACGAGAGTCAAAAACGGGCTTATATATCGGTAGAAGACAAAAACGTTAACGAATTAGTTAAGCTTTTAAGCGAATTTGACGTAAAAGAGTTTACCAACGAAAAGGAAACTTTGGAGGACTACTTTATGAAGTTTTATAAAGAAGATAAGGACTTTAAGGGGGTGTAAAATGGAAACCATCGAAATTTGTTCTTTAACGAAAGATTACGGCGAAAGGAAAGGGGTTTTCGGTTTAAACCTTAATATAAGTAAAGGCGAAATGGTAGGGTTCGTCGGCACGAACGGTTCGGGGAAAACCACGACCATTCGCTCTTTGCTCGGATTTATAAAGCCGACTTCGGGGAAAACCTACGTCGACGGAAAAGAGTCTTGGACAAACTCTTCGGAAATTGCAAAACTCGTCGGATACGTACCGGGGGAAATTGCTTTTCCCGATTTGCCGACGGGAACGGAATTTTTAAAGTGTCAGGCGGAATTTTTAGGGCTTAAAGATATGAGCTACGCAAACGAGCTTATAAAAAAATTACAGCTTGACCCGAGGGCGAATTTAAAAAGAATGAGTAAGGGAATGAAGCAAAAAACGGCGTTGGTTTCCGCACTTATGAACGACGCTCCCATTTTAATTTTCGACGAGCCAACCACGGGTTTGGACCCTTTAATGCGACTTGCTTTTATGGATATAGTTAAAGAAGAACGAAAAAAGGGCAAGACGATATTTATGAGTAGTCATATGTATAACGAAATGGAAGACACTTGCGACAGAGTTGCCCTTATCGACCACGGGAAAATAATCGACGTAGCCGATATGAACTATTTAAAAAATCGTCCGCAAAAAGATTTTAAAATAGAGTTTAATTCTACGGGGGATTACGAAAAATTTAAAAAAGCGGGTTATAAAATAATCAGAGACCAGCAAGAATACAATCAAGTTACGATAACTTTACCTACGGAAAGGATAAACGAATTGTTTGCTTCTTTAAAGAATTTTGACGTTAAATTTATAACGGAAGTAAAGTTTTCGCTTGAAAAGTACTTTAAAAAAATATTGATTGAAAAAAAGGAGAACGAAAATGTTATTCAGTAAAGCGTTGTTTAAGCAGTCTTGCAAAGCAAACAAAGTAATGTGGACGATAATAACTTTCGCAGTGTGTTTTATGCTTGCGTGCGTTATGCTTATTTCGGGTGGCGGAAAGATAAGCAAAGTGAAAAACGGGATAGAAGATACCATTATAGAAAGTGAAATAGATACGGGAATAAAAAACACTTCTACAACCTACTATATGGGCGAAATAAAAGCGTTGACCGCTTACGATAACGCCTATAAGCAAATAGAAAGTTCTTGTACTTTACCCGAGATGCAGGAAATCGTAAAAGCTATCGTAAAGGGAGACAAAACGGATGAAGCAACGCTTGCAAAAGCAGAACAAGTCAACGCTCTTGCAATGATTTATTCTTCGGCTTATAACGAGGCGATAAACGGAGGAAGTAGTGAAAAAGATGCGCAAGAATCGGCAAGAGGGAGCGTTTATTCTACCGTTTATCAACAAGCGATTTTAGGCGGAGCGGACGAACCTACGGCACAAGCAACGGCGTTGCAATCGGTTCAAGGGGTAATAAGCGTTTTCGTCGGGTATTCGTATAACGCAAGTTGTACGGCTTTAAAAACCGTGTTTACCGAAACGCAAGCCGAGGAAATAAGCCAAGTTTTTGCTTTATCGCTTAAATTCGGACTTGGCGGAGAAACGGAAGAGGCTATATATAATAAGGTTAATCAAATAAGCGGGAAAGAAACGCTTTCTTACGAGAGCGCGTGCTTGGACGAGCGTGAAAGAAAAGAATTCGCTCATAAAAGAATTTCGCAAATAATAGCCGTAAACCTTACCGACGAAAACTACGTAAACGGAATGATTTCCGCCTTGTCTAGTTACGACGTCGACAGAAAGAAGTACGAGGGCTTTACGTACGCAGATAAAAACGGAGAAGAAGTTTCAAGGTACGTCGGAGAAAGCGGTTATTTATACATAGAAGACTTGTCCGAGGACGTATTGGTTACTTTAATTGCTCGTATCGAAAAGGACGTTAAAAACGGTCTTAACGAAAACGAAGCGTCTTTAACCATTCAAGAAGAATTAACGGCAAGCTTTTTAAGCGCGTTGTCGGACGACGTTTCCACAGCGTTGAAAGAAGTGGGCGAAATGGATTTATACGGCATGGTGGTCGGTAGTATTTTCTATAAAATGGCGGGACTTTTGTTACCTATTATATATATGATAATGTGTGCGGACAAATTGATAGCGGGACAAGTGGACAGCGGTTCTATGGCGTACGTTCTTTCTACTTCCGCAAAAAGAAAGCAGGTAACGTTTACGCAAGCCGTATTTTTAATCGGTTCGCTGTTTGCGATGTTTACTTGTACCACGATAACCAGCGAAATTTGTCTTGCGATAGTTATGAAAGATTCTATCAATCTAACTTACGGACAAGTGGCTTTATTAAATTTAGGAGCGTTTCTCGTGATGTTCGCAATGAGCGGAATTTCCTTCCTTGCCTCTTGTTGGTTTAACAGAAGCAAGTACTCTATGAGTATAGGCGGAGGACTTAATATGTTTTTCTTGGTTGCGACTATGCTCGGACTTTTCGGTTCGCAAGTTTTGCCGTCGCTTATAAGATTGAGCGCGTTGAATTATTTTAACTATTTCTCTATTATTTCGCTTTTCGACGTTATTTCCATATTAAACAAGACGGGAACGTTTATTTGGAAATTAGCCATTTTGGTCGTGGTCGGCGTCGTTTGTTACTTTATCGGGGCAAAGAAATTCGAAAAGAAAGATTTACCCTTGTAATAGAGTTTTGTCGTTTAAAAATTTTAAACGCAATGAAATACTTTTTTTATCCCCATCGGGCGTAACCGTCAAGGTTGCGTCCTTTGGAATAAATAAAGCCTTTTTTTAAAAAATAAGCGGTAAATAGTGTTGGCGAAAGCGTTAAGACACAACATATCGTCCGTATTGTGCAAAACTAAAAATCGCATAATTTAATTAAAAAAATAAATAAAAAATTTTTAAAAAAAGTGGTGAAAAAAACTTGACACTTTTTTTTATAAATGATATGATAGGTAAGCTGTCTGGAAAAAATGACAGAAAGCGACAAAGCGGTAAAGCTTTGGAATTGAAGATTGACAACTGCATAGAAAG
>CAZRMT010000027.1:0-18795 GCA_964601265.1 uncultured Christensenella sp. | reverse complement strand
ATATCGACGTTTAAAATAACTTTATCCGTTCGTAGGTGGATTTTGGGTGAAGAAATAATCGTACGAATTGCGTTTATCGTCCTTTTAAAATCGGCAACCCAAGAAAAATCTTTGTCGCTTACCGCTACGAATTTACGGAATGCGTTAAAAGAAATTTCGTTATTGTTTATCTTGGAAATTACGTCTTGTAAGGTAATTCCGGAATCGAGCAATCCGATAATTTCTTTATTTAATTGTTTTAAAAAATCGGATTGACTGTATTCCATAAGCTAAAAATCCTTAAATAAGTTTTTTACGCAATTCCGTAATTGCTTCTTCGGTATAAGGTAGTTGGTCTTTTCCGTATAAGCTGTTTATAAATCTGGTCATTTTGGTTAAACCGTCTTTAACGTATTCGTCGTATTTTCCTTGAAGTTTACGCATAACTTTTCTCGAGAAAATAAAGTCAAGCGCTTCGTTTTTGGTTCCGCCCAACGCAACGTATACGGGAACGAAGTTTTCAATCTGGTTCATAATACGGTTACCGAACGTAACGTTAAAGGTGTCAAGAACGAAATTGCAAAGTTTTTTAAACTTTTCTTTATCTTCCTTACTCAGTCTGTTGTTTTCGTTTGCCTTTGCTTCGTCAAACATTCTGAGTAATTGTTCGCTTGAAATATGCGTTTCTTCGCTGTTATAGTTCATTTCAAACGGTTCGTTTATTTTTAAGAAGTCTAGTACTATAGCTCTGTCGTAAACTTTATCGGTAATGGTAAACGTAGAGTCGTCCGTGTTAGCCGTTCCTATAAACCAAGTGTTTAACGGGATTCTTACGTTGCCGTCTACAAAGTTTGCGGGTTGAGGTTGACCGTCTTTTATCTGCATGACTTTAATCAACCAGTCTTGAGAAGGATATTCCAAAATGGATAGGAAGTCTGCGAAATAGTATTCGATACGTGAAATGTTCATTTCGTCCAATACCATCATATTGATTTCCTTATCACGGAAAGAAGCTTCGTATAAACGTTTTAAAAAGTCTGTTTCTTTATATTCGTTGGTGAATTCGCTGTAATAACCGACCAAATCGGTTCTGTCTCTCCAAGTGGCTTGTACGGGGGCGTAGAATACTTTATTTCCGACGAAATCGCTGAATAATCTCGGCAACGTCGATTTACCCGTTCCCGACAAACCTTCCAAAATCATAAGTCTTGAAACGGATAACGCGCCGATAAAGTTACGCAAAGTTCTTTCGTCGAAGTAAAGTTTTCTTTCGCACATATACGCTCTGAAACGAAGTACGAGTTCCGGTAGAGTGACGTCAACGTCTTCGAATACGGGAACGTTTTGTCCGTCGGCGTATTTTTCGTCTATTCGTTTAAGCGAGGGAAAGACTTTTGCAAGCGATAAATCGTATTCGGTTTCTGCTCCTGCACCTATTCCGCCTCCGCCGTGTCCCGAACCGCCTTCACCCGTTTCGCTGACTTTTAAGGGGTTTTCGCTGTTGGCTTTTGCCGCGTCGAGTATTTGCTGAACGTCTTTATTGGCAAGAACCCTTTTCGTAATAGCTTCCGCAATAAAGGTGAGTAGTCCGATTATCAACAGAACGATAACGATAAACACAATAGCTATAACCGGCATAGAGAGCATTGCTATAATAGAAACAATCATCGTTCTCAATAAGTTTAGCAATATTTTACCGTTTAACGCAAAGTTGTCGGATTTAGACGATATTGTCAGAATCAAAGCAAAAGCGAGCAAACAAAAAGCAACGGAAATGAGTATTTTGAATAATACGTATTTTTTAGCTTTTAATTGTTCTTCTTCCGTAGAGGGGTTATCTATTCCGAGTTTAACTTTAACTCTGTTTTCAAAAAGGCTATAAATCGTCAATGCCCACAACACAAAGTAAATGGAAAGCATTATTGCCCACGTTGAAAACGTGACGTTAAGAGGTTTCATTTCAAATTCGTTGTATAGAATATTAGTTAAAAAGTTTTTACTGAAATCTGCATATTCGGAAATGTCGTTAGGATTCCATTTGCCTGAAACCCATTTGCCATATTCCAAAAAATACGCATTTCTACCGATTTGTTTACACCGATTGTATCTATCCCACGCGCCAAAATCTACTCCGCCGAAGAATTCGGGTCTGTAGTAGTTGTACGAATCCATAAGGTACAAAAGTAATGCCGACCAAACGGTTACAACCAACAAGATTACGACTCTGGTAATTCTTTTTTGTTTAGTGTCGGCTGCGCCGAAAAGAAGATTTTTTAACTTTTTAAAAAATTTTGCCATGATTTTCACCCCTGAGTTATTGTCGTATTCAGAGCAATACTGTAAATATTATATAATATATTTAAACAATTTACAAGAGAGTTGAGGGTGTTTTTTTGAAAAAAATCACAATTATTTTACATTTTTAATAAAATCACATATTTTACCTATACTTTTTGTATGAAAAAAATTTTAGACGTCGAGTATATAAAACGCAAACTTTCCTATTCTTCACCGAAAAAAACGGGGAAGTGGATAAAATTGATTGAAAAATATTACGACGAGTTATTTTAAAAAACGTCCGAAGGCAATGCCTTCGGACAATAATTAAAAATCCCATTCGGGGATATATTTATCGCTTGCACTTTCTTTTTCTTGCAAAAAAACGTTTGATAAATTCAGTGAGTATAGGTGGTCTGTGGCACGTTTTATTTCTTTTGCGGTAAGCTTGCGTTGAAGTTCTTTAAGTCGGGCTATATCACCGTAAGGGGTGTATTGCGTCATTAAGGATAGGTACGCCTTGTCGCCGATATTTTCCTTGTACCAATCGAGAATTTTTACCGTTTCATCAAGGTTTTGCGGTAGAATTAAATGCCGTACTATAACGCCTTGTTTTATTAGTCCGTTTTCGACCACGAGTGGTTTTTGTTTAACCATTTCTTTTATGGATTCGCTAGCGTAATAAAAATAGTCTCTTTTTCCGCAATACCTTAAACTTCTTTCTTCCGAGTAGAATTTTAAATCGGCAAGATACACGTCGATAAATTCAGCCGTATTAATAATGCTTTCCGTTTTTTCGTAAGAGGAAGTGTTGCTGATTACGGGTATATCGGGTTTATATTTAGAGAAAATATTTTTCAAACGATTATAGTAATGAGTGGGGTTTACAAGGTTGATATTGTGCACCCCTTTACTTTTAAGTTCTTCCATTACGGAAACAAATCGTTCGTCGGAAATTTCTTTCCCGACGGTATTTCTCGAAACGGGGAAGTTTTGGCAAAACACGCAACCGAGCGGACATCCGCAAAAAAATATCGCCCCCGAACCGTTTGTTCCGCTTATTAAAGGTTCTTCATAAAAAAACGGGGAATATTTTGCGATTTTTAATCTATCGAAACTGTTGCAACGCCCTTTTTCGACGCTTCTTATAACTTTGCAGTCGTTAGGACAGAGAGTACAAGCTTTTTCCATACAAAAAATTATATCATTTTCTTATTCGGTTGACAAATATTTTGTAAAAGATTATCATATATGTTGAAAAAAACGTTACGGAGATACCGATGAAAAAATTGTTTACCAGTGAAAGCGTTACCGAGGGGCATCCCGATAAAGTTTGCGACAGCATTGCAGACGCTATACTCGACGACATTTTATCGCAAGACGATAAGGCGAGAGTTGCTTGCGAGGTTTGCGCTACGACGGGTTTTGTCCTTATTATGGGCGAAATAACTTCTACGGCTATATGCGATTATGAAAAAATAGCAAGACAAACCATAAAAGAAATAGGCTACGACGAGAAGGGAACAGGTTTCGATTGGGAAACTTGTAAAATTCTCGTAAAAATAAAAACGCAGAGTCCCGATATTGCAATGGGCGTTAACGACTCGTTTGAATATCGTCAAGGCAAAAAAGACGTTGCCGACGAAATCGGTGCGGGCGATCAAGGAATGATGTTCGGCTATGCGTGCGAGCAAACCGAAGAACTTATGCCGTTGCCGATAGTTTTAGCTCACAGAATAACTAAAAGATTGACCGAAGTTCGTAAAAAGGGGATAATTCCTTACCTAAGACCCGACGGAAAATCGCAAGTTACCGTGGAATACGTCGACGGTAAACCCGTAAGAGTCGATACGGTAGTCGTTTCTACCCAACATAAGCCCGAAGTCGATATGGAAACGCTTAAAAAAGACGTTTTAGAAAAGGTTGTAAAATGCGTCGTAGACGAAAAATTGCTTGACGCAAACACAAAGTATTACGTCAATCCTACGGGAAGATTCGAAGTCGGCGGACCTATGGGGGATTCGGGTTTAACCGGAAGAAAAATTATAGTAGATACTTACGGCGGATATTGTGCGCACGGCGGAGGTTCGTTTAGCGGGAAAGACCCGACCAAGGTGGACAGAAGCGCAACTTACTACGCTAGATACGTTGCTAAAAACGTTGTAAAGGCAGGATTGTGTAAGGAGTGTTTGATAGAACTTGCTTACGCTATAGGCGTTGCAAAACCCGTGTCCGTATACGTGAACACCTATTCCACGGGAATTTATTCCGACGAAAAGCTTGCCGAAATAATCGTTAAAGAATTCGATTTTAGACCGTATTCCGTCATAGAAAAACTCGATTTAAGAAAACCCGTTTACAAAAAAACATCGAACTACGGACATTTCGGAAACGGCGAATTCAGTTGGGAAAAAACCGATAAGGTAGAAGACTTAAAAAAATATTTATAAAAAGATTCGGAAAGGTTATCAAATAATCTTTCCTTTTTGATTATGTTAAAAGATTTATTTTTTGATTTAAAGTTAACGTGCAATGCCTGCGGACGTGAAATTTTCGAAGGGTATTTTTGCAAGGATTGTACCGAAAAAATGGAATTAAACACCAAATTTTGTGTGAAATGCGGTAGAAGTGTTTTAAACGATGCGGGAGTATGTTCTTATTGTTACGGAAATCCTATTCATTTCGATAAAGCGCGTAGCGTATACGGATATAAAGCCCCTGTTTCAGGTTTGATAAAATCGCTAAAATTTAACGGCAAAAAGTATTTAGCTGAAATCTTCGGTGAAATTTTGTCGCCGTACGTTATAAGAGATTTTGCCGATGCGGACGTAATAACCTGCGTTCCGATGCACGAGAAAGATTTTAAGAAAAGAGGATATAACCAAACGGAACTAATCGCAAGAAAAACAGCGGACGTGACGGGTTATTCCTTCGATATGCTCGTTGAAAAGTTTAAACGAACGAAAAAACAAATAAAATTGGGCAAAAAAGAAAGATTAAATAATTTAAAATCGGTATTTAAAGTTATTGACAAAAAGAAAGTTTTTCATAAACGAATACTCGTGATAGACGACGTTATGACTACGGGCGCCACCGCAGAGGCGATTAGCGAAAAATTGTTCGATGCGGGAGCGGAAAAAATTTATTTTTTAACCGTTGCTTCCGTCGGTGAAAAAGAATTAAAAAAAGACAAGAAATTATCCTTTTTTGCTAAAGTTTTTAAGAAAAAGTGTTTACATAAAAACAAAAATAGTGTAAAATAAACAAAGACTATTCATTTAATTAGTTATTATAATAATATTTCGGAGTAAAAAATGGGATTAATCAAGTATATACTCAGTCACGATTCGAGGGCGAGTTTAAAAAGAATAAGCGCAACGGCGGATAAAATTATAGCCATGGAGGGTAACTATTCTTCTATGACCGACGCCGAACTTAAAGAGCAGACGGAAATATTCAAAAAAAGAATTGCAGACGGAGAAAAACTCGATTCTATTTTGCCCGAGGCTTTCGCCGTAGTAAGAGAGGCAAGTAGCAGGGTTTTGAATATGCGTCACTATAAGGTTCAACTTATGGGCGGTATCTGTGTTCATCAAGGTAGAATTGCGGAACTCAAAACGGGTGAAGGTAAAACTTTGATGGCAACTCTCCCCGCATACCTTAACGCATTGACGGGTAAAGGCGTTCACATTGTAACCGTAAACGATTACCTTGCAAAAAGAGACGCTGAATGGATGGGTAAGGTTTATAAATTTTTAGGTTTAACCGTCGGAGTAAATATTCACGACTTGACCGACGATCAAAAAAGACAAGCGTACGCTTGCGATATTACCTATGGAACAAATAACGAATTCGGTTTCGATTATTTAAGAGATAATCTTAAAAAATCGTTATCCCAAATGACGCAAAGAGGATTGTTCTTCGCCATTGTGGACGAGGTGGACTCTATTTTGATAGACGAAGCGAGAACGCCTTTGATTATTTCGGGAAAAGGACAAAAGTCGTCCACCCTTTATTTTGACGCAAACCGTTTCGTAAAAACGTTGGTTCCCGAAGAAGACTATACCGTCGATATTAAGGAAAAGAACGTTCAAATTACCGACCAAGGTTCGCAAAAAGCAGAAAAGTTTTTCCACGTTGAAAATATTGCCGACGTTACGAACGCAGAGCTTAACCACCACATACAACAAGCTTTAAAGGCTCACACTTTGTTTAAAAAGGACGAAGACTATATCGTTAGCGACGGAGAAATTATCATAGTCGACGAATTTACGGGACGTTTAATGATTGGAAGAAGATACAGCGATGGCTTGCATCAAGCGATAGAAGCGAAAGAAAACGTTACGATAAGAAACGAGAACCAAACTTACGCCACTATCACGTTCCAAAACTATTTT
Organism: uncultured Christensenella sp.; assembly: GCA_964601265.1. Classification (GTDB taxonomy): domain Bacteria; phylum Bacillota; class Clostridia; order Christensenellales; family Borkfalkiaceae; genus UBA4675. The sequence continues at coordinate 12,142 of CAZRMT010000027.1, read as the reverse complement.
AAACTTTATACAAAGCTTTCGGGAATGACGGGAACGGCAAAAACCGAAGAGGAAGAGTTTAAAACGATATACGGTTTAGACGTACTGGAAATTCCTACGAATAAGCCTATGCAAAGAAAAGATTTACCCGATATGGTGTTTTCTACCGAAAAGGGTAAAAATCAGGCGATAGTCAACGAAATAGTAAAAGTTCACGAAACGGGACAACCTATTTTGGTCGGTACCGTTACCGTAGAAAAATCGGAAGAACTTTCCAAACAACTGCTTCGTAACAGAATAAGACATAATATTTTAAACGCTAAAAATCACCAAAGAGAAGCTGAAATTATAGCGCAAGCAGGTAAGAAAGGCGCAGTTACCATAGCTACCAATATGGCGGGGCGTGGTACGGATATTTTGCTTGGCGGAAACCCCGAATACCTTGCTAAACAAGATTTAAGAAATAAAGGATGCAATGAAGAAGATATAGACCTTGCTTCGTCATTCGTTCAAGACGTGAGCGACGAAATAAAGGCGTTAAGAGAAGAGTACAATACTCTTTTGGCGGAAAGAACGAAAGTTACGGAAGCGGAAAAAGAAGAAGTCGTAAAGGCCGGCGGATTGTATATTCTCGGTACCGAAAGACACGAATCTCGTCGTATAGATAACCAGTTAAGAGGAAGAGCAGGGCGTCAAGGCGACCCCGGAAAATCTCAATTCTTTATTTCGCTTGAAGACGATTTAGCGAAAAGATTCGGCGGAGAAAGAATGAAAAGGTTGTATACCTTCTTTAAAGTTGACGAATATACGCCCATTCAATCCAAAATGTTGTCTAGGAGTATAGAAAACGCTCAAAGGACTATTGAGGGGCAGAACTTCGGAATAAGAAGAAATGTTATTCAATACGACGACGTTATGAATACTCAAAGACAGGTTATTTACGAAGAGCGTTTAAAGGTTTTAAGAGGCGAAAATATTCACGAAAACATCTTAAAACTTATTCCGGATTACGTAGAAGGCGTAGTTAAAGAAACCGTAGACGCTTCTCAAAATTTAGCAAAGTGGAATTACGAAAGACTTAATAAAGTTCTTCAAGACAGAGTTCTTCCGTTGGGAGTAGAGTTCCTAGACGAAGAAAAATGTGAAAAATGGGACTACGAGTATTTTATGGAAAAGCTTCTCGCTAAAACGATAGACGAGTACGAAAAGAAAATCGAAAGATATAAAGACGAGGAGCAAATCGACTATCACGCTATCGAAAGAGACGTATTGCTTACCAACGTAGACCGCAAATGGATAGACCATATCGACAATATGGATAGACTTAAACGAGGCATATCGCTTAGAGGTTTTGCAAACGAAGACCCGATTAATCCTTTTAAGAGGGAAGGGCTAGAAATGTTTGAAGAGATGGTTGAGAGTATACAAAACGACACCGTATTCTTGCTTTTAAAAATGGAACTTCGCAAAGAACCCGTTAAGCAATCTAAACCCGTTTTAAATGCAAACGACGGTAAGAATATAACCGTAAAAGGCGATAAAACAATAGGCAGAAACGACTTGTGCCCGTGCGGTAGTGGCAAAAAGTATAAAAATTGCTGTGGAAAAAAGTAAAATTCAATATAAAATAAGCAGTTTTAAAACTCTTAAAAATCACAAAAAGGCATTTTTCGATGTTTTTATAATGTAATTTTAATCACAAAATAGGAGACTTGTTATGATAAAAACCGATATTTATAGACAAAGAATTAAAGATTTGTCAGCTATTCTAATAGAGGCAGGATACTCTCTTTGACGTCGCTTATTTAAGAGAGCATATAAAAGAGTTAAAAACACAACTTGAAAATCCCGACGTTTGGTCGGATATAGAAAAATCAAAAGCATTATCCCAAAAAATCAGCGTAGCGCAAGCGAAAATAGACGCATACGATAAATGCGACAAAGTAATTAAGGACGCATTAGACGTAGTCGAGTACGCTGAAATGGAAGACGACGACTCATTGCTTGGCGAGGTAGAAAAAGAAATAAATTCCGCCGAAAAACAAATCGAAGAGATAAGGCTTCAAACGCTTTTAAAAGGCAAGTACGACGGAAATAACGCCATTATGACCTTGCATGCGGGGGCAGGCGGAACGGAGGCTTGCGATTGGTGTGAAATGTTATACAGAATGTATATGTGTTACGCCGAAAAGCATAAGTATAGGCTTACCGAGTTTGATCGTCTTGACGGGGACGGCGCCGGAATAAAAAGCGTTTCGTTTAAAATAGAAGGCGAAAACGCATACGGCTTTTTAAAGGCTGAAAAAGGCGTGCATAGATTAGTTAGAATTTCACCTTTCGACGCGAACAAGAGAAGACATACTTCTTTCGTATCGCTTGAAGTTTTACCTGAAATTTTAGATAACGAAGAGATAAAAATTCCGCCCGAAGACTTAAAAGTCGATACTTACCGCAGTAGCGGAGCGGGAGGACAGCACGTAAACAAAACGGAGTCTGCAATAAGAATAACGCATATTCCTACGGGAATTATAGTTGCTTGCCAAAACGAAAGAAGTCAGGTTCAAAATAGAGAACAAGCAATGCAAATGCTTATCAGTAAGCTTATAGAAAGACGAGAAGAAGAGCGACTTGCAAGAGAGCAAGAGCTTAAAGGCGATATTAAAAAAATCGAATGGGGAAGTCAGATAAGAAGTTACGTTTTCTGCCCCTATACGTTGGTTAAAGACCATAGAACGGGTTCTGAAACGCCCGACGTTCAAGCGGTAATGAACGGTGAAATAGACCAATTTATAATAGACTATCTAAAAAAATCATAATGAATTTTAAAAACACTTTCAACACAAACGTTAAGGACGACGCCGTTATTTTAGCGATAGAGTCTTCTTGCGACGAAACGGCTTGCGCCGTGATTAAAGGCGGTAGAGAAATTTTATCGTCGGTGATAAACAGTTCTTGTACCGAACATATAAAATTCGGCGGAGTTGTCCCCGAAATTGCTTCACGGGCGCATACCAGCGCAATTTCCATTACGGTTGAACAAGCCGTAAAAGAAGCGGGAATAACGCTTAAAGAGATAGACGCTGTCGCAGTAACCTACGGAGCAGGGTTGTTAGGGGCGTTACTCGTAGGCGTGTCGTACGCTAAAAGCTTGGCGCAGGCTTTATCTGTTCCGCTTATTCCGGTAAATCACATACGAGGGCATTTATCTGCGTCATATTTAGCCGATAAAGATTTACAACCGCCGTTTATTTCGGTGCTTGCAAGCGGAGGGCATACCGCTGTTATGTTGGTAAAGGATTACGACGATTTTCAAACGTTGGGGGCTACTCGTGACGACGCCGTAGGCGAGGCGTTCGATAAGGTGGCAAGAACTTTGGGACTAAACTATCCCGGAGGACCTAATATCGAAAAAGAGGCGTTAAACGGCAAAACTTTAATTGAATTTCCCAAAATGCTTAAAAACGAAAAAACGTATGATTTTTCTTACAGCGGACTTAAAACTGCGGTAATAAATTACGTGCATACGAAAAAAATGAAAGGCGAGGAGGTTAGCGTTGCGGACGTTGCTTACTCGTTTCAGAAAAGCGCGGTAGACGTTTTGGTGGAGAGAGCCGTTTCGGCCGTCAAGCAGTACGGTATAAAGGTAGTTACCGCAGGAGGCGGAGTCGTTGCAAACGGGTATTTTAGACAGCGTTTGTTTGACGCTTGCGAATCTTTAGGAGTAAAATGCGTTTTACCGCCAAAAAAATTATGTACGGATAATGCGTGTATGATTGGAGCGGAAGGATATATTCAATATAAATTAAAAAATTTTGCGGGACTTGATTTAAACGCAAAAGCGAACGTTCCGCTATAACTTACAACGGGGGTATTTCTTATTTTATGGCGCAACACGACGGACACAGACAGAGAATGAAAAGCAAAATGCTTAATCATAGCGAATCGCTGGTTGCTCACGAAGTAATTGAAACTTTATTGTATTATTCTATTCCTAGAAAAAACGTAAACGAACTAGCTCATAAACTATTGGACAGATTTAACGGTTCGGTTAAAACGTTGCTTGACGCAGACCCTGTAATATTGCAGACGGTCGACGGAGTAGGTGAAAACACGGCTTGTTTTATAAAAACGATAGGAAGAATAGTTCAGTTTATCGAAGACGAAAAATATTCGAATAAAAGAATTAACAGCATTTTTGACGCTCAACAAAGAATTAAAGAGTATTTCGTTAATGCAAACAAGGAAATATTTATAATGTTTTTTCTCGGTGCCGATAATTTTATTATCGGTAAAGCAGAATTTTCTTCAAACAAAACCGATAGGGTAGAGTTGGATTTGGACGAAATCGAAAGGCTTTTGGTTTTACATAAACCGTCGGCAGTGGTCGTGGCTCATAATCATTTAAGCGGGAATCCTAATCCGTCGGAGGAAGATAATTCTACGACAAAACGAATTTACACTTTTTTGCACGTTAAGAATATTACGTTTTACGACCATTTAATTTATAGCGACAAAGAAATATATAGCTATAAAGAACACGGACAACTTGACAAAATTGAAAGAGAGTTTATGAAGGTTATATGTTAAAAATAAAGTATTACGGTCATTCTTGTTTTGTGTGTAGCGGAGAGTTTTCCGTTTGTTTGGATCCGTACGGCGACATAGGCTGTACTTTACCTGAAATAACGACCGATTATTATTTTTGTTCGCATAACCACTACGACCATAACGCAAAACAAAGCACTATGGGGATTTCAGCAAAAGACGTATCGTTTTTCGAAAAAATAAAAACCTTTCACGATAACGAACACGGAAGGTTGAGGGGCGAGAACACCGTTTTAAAATTTAAGCTAAACGGAGTAACTTTTGCTCATCTTGGCGATTTGGGCGAAGAGGACAATAAAGAACTTATAGGGCAACTTAAAGGAGTTGACGTTTTGTTTGTTCCGATTGGCGGACGTTATACGATAAACGCAAAGCAAGCTGTTTACTACACGGAAAGTATTCTGCCGAAAATAGTAATTCCTATGCATTATAAATTCGAAAAAAGCACGATTGATATCGACAATGAGGACGAATTTTTAAATTTAATAAAAAATAAATATAAAATAATAAAGTTAAAAGACAGTGAAAGCGAGATAAATTTATCTGACACTGAAAATAAAGTGCTGTTTTTTAAAGCGGAGGTTTAAATGAAAAAAGGCGAATATACCGAAGAATACTTACTTAGCATGCCCATACGAGCATTAAGAAGTGTGTTAAGAGACGAGTTTAACGGTACACCGAGGCAGGATTCGAAAAGCACTTTAATAAAGAAGATTTTAGACGCTCAAAACGGTGACGGTATTCCTAGGTCGACACGAGGCAGAAAACCAAATAATTTTGTGTGCGATAATGCGGACGACGAAAGCAAATGTATAGGAATCGTTGATTTATGTCCCGACGGTTATGGATTTTTAAGGCATGAGAATTACGGTAATTCCAAACAAGATATTTTCGTTCCGCACTTTATTATAAAGCAATACGGTTTACGCAACGGTGATTTAGTAAGGGGCGAGTGCGCCAGAATAAGAGAAAAAGAACAACCCGCATTGCAAAGGGTGATTGAACTTAACGGAATTTATGCCGATAAACTAAAATTTAAAAGACCGAAATTCGACGATTTAGTGCCTTGCTATCCGAACGAAAAAATTGCGTTGGAAAACACTTCCGACGATTATTCTTTGCGTTGCATCGATTTGCTTTGTCCGATAGGGAAAGGTCAAAGGGGATTGATAGTTGCTCCTCCCAAAACGGGCAAAACGACGTTATTAGAAAAAATAGCACATTCTATCGAGGAAAATTATCCCGACATAAAAGTAATCGTGCTTTTAATCGACGAACGTCCCGAAGAGGTTACCGAATTTAAAAAATGTATTAACGGTGAAGTCGTTTATTCTACTTTCGACGATTCGCCCGAACACCATATTAAAATTACGGAGTTAGTTGCCAACAGAGCCAAAAGATTGGTGGAAAGCGGTAACGACGTAGTAGTCCTGCTTGACAGTATTACAAAGTTAACTAGAGCTTACAACACTTGTACTCCGTCTTCCGGAAGAACGCTTTCGGGCGGACTTGATCCGACGTCCGTTATTTTACCCAAAAAGTTTTTCGGTAGCGCAAGAAACGTTGAAAACGGCGGAAGCTTGACCATTATCGCAACCGCGTTAATCGAGACGGGAAGTAAAATGGACGAAGTAATTTATGAAGAGTTTAAGGGTACGGGCAATATGGAAATCATTTTGTCGGGTGAATTATCCGAACAAAGAGTTTTTCCCGCAATAGATTTGTATAAGAGCGGAACCAGAAAAGAAGAACTTTTGCTCACCGAGCAAGAACTTGACTGTGCGTATAAAGTACGTAGGCTTTTAAGGGAAAATCCTCGTGCAAGCGAAAGCTTTTTAGAAATGCTTGCAAAAACCAAAACGAATAGCGAATTCGTCGCAAGGTTCGGAGAATGGTTAAAATTGATGAAATAATATATTACGGAGACGCTTTTAGCGTCTCCCTTTTTACGTTCCAAGGTAGAAAAAAGTTTATAAGTCTATTGCCGTTAGACATTCTTTCGGGGTGGAATTGCACTGCGTAAACGGGGTATTTTTCATGATAAAACGCCTCTATATATCCGTCAAATGATAAAGACGCCGTTTTTAAGCCGTTTCCGAGCTTGTTTATCGCTTGGTGGTGCGCAGAGTTTACAAAACAGTTTTTACCGTATAAATCGTAAATAAAAGTTTCGGGCTTATTGTAGATAAAGTGAAAATCGTCTTGCCCGTTTATTTGAGAGTGGTAGTGTACGTTTTGAAAAAGCGTTCCTCCGAAAAACACGTTAAGCACTTGTTCTCCTCTGCATATTCCGACAACCTTTTTGTTTTTCGATAAAAATTTATCTATTAAAAAAAATTCTTGTCTATCTCTTTCTTTATCTACGTTAACGCAAAACTTGTTTTTTTGTCCGTAAAATTCGGGAGCCACGTCGCCTCCGCCCGCAAGTACCAGACAATCGTAATCGTCAATGCAAGGAATACGCTTTGATATAACGCATTTGCAATCGTCTTTGGAAAAAGCTTTTTTATAATTTCTTAAAATATTCTTTTCACCGTAAATAAAAATTGATTTCATTGATTAAATGTGTTAAAATAACTATTATATAATATTAAACAGGCGAGAAAAAGGTTTTAAAATGAAGATAGGAATTGTTTGCGCAATGAGTAAAGAACTTACTCCGTTGCTATCCTTTTTAGGAAAACGTCAAGAAGAAGTCGTATACGGCTTTAAACTTTTTAAGTTTGAAAAAGACGGTAACGAAATATTGATAATTCAAAGCGGTATAGGCGAAATATACGCTTCGGGTGCGACCGCCGTGTTGCTTACGAAGAACGTGGATAGAATATACAATTTCGGGGTATGCGGAAGTTTAAAAAAGGAGTTTTCCTCTTGCGATATAGTTGTTGCGGAAAGCGTTGTTCATTACGATTTTGACCTTTCCCCCATCAACGCTGTTCCCGTAGGTCGTTATCCCGATGAAGCGGAGGTTAAAATTCCTTGCGATAAAGGGTTAATCGAAAGCGTATTAAGAAAGGTTAACGGAGTAAAAAAAGGAGTGTTGGCTTCTGCTGATAAGTTTGTGGCAGATAAAAGCGTAAAAGAAAAACTCGTTAAAGACTTTAATGCCGACGTATGCGATATGGAAGGCGCAGGGGTTCTTTTAACGGCTAAAAACGCAGGTGTTCCGTGCTTGATTTTAAAGGCCGTCAGCGACGGCGAGGGCGGAGCGGACGAATACAATAAAACGGTTGAAAAAGCTTGTTTGGTTTGCGCTAAAATGATAAAAAACGTTTTATCGGGGGAATTATGAAATATATTGAAATATCCGTTAATACCACTCAAGAGGGGCAAGAACTCGTAGCGGACGTTTTATGGCAATATTCTTCTTACGGTGTTGCCGTGTGTTCGACCGACGATATTTTAGAGCTGATAAACGAGAGAAAAGATACTTTCGATTATTTGGACGATAGTTTAAGTTATCAAAAACCTTCTACTATAGTGAAAGGTTACGTCGAAACGAGTTTCGACAGCGGTATAATAGATAAAGAAATCGACGAATTAAAGAAAAGAGCCGTAATAAACGTCGGAACTTGCGAAATCTCAAAAAGGGAAGTCGATGGCGACGATTGGATAGAGATTTGGAGAAAGCATTATAAACCCGTTACGATAGGCGGTATAGTTATTCGTCCTAAATGGGTTGAATTTCAAACCGATAAGCCGACTGTGGTTATAGATACCAACACGGCGTTCGGTACGGGAGAACACGAAACTACTTCGCTTTGCGTTTTATTCCTACAAAAATATCTCAAAAAGGGATATACGGTTATGGACGTGGGAACGGGTAGCGGAATATTAGGAATTGCTTCTGCAAAGCTCGGAGCAGAAAAGGTTTTTATGACCGAATTGGACCCGCAAGCGGTTTTATGCGCAAAACACAACGTCGAGGTTAACGGCGTAGAAAAGATTTGCGAAGTGGCAGAGTGCGATTTACTTGAAAAAGCTAACGGGAAATGCGATTTGCTACTTGCCAATATAACCGCCGAGATACTTTTAAGGTTGGTAAAAAGCGTAAACGGATACGTAAAAAAGAATTCCGTCGTTATACTTAGCGGAATTTTAAAGGATAGATTAGATAAGGTAAAGTCGGCTTACGAAAGCGAAGGTTTTAAAACGCTTGAATATAAAATAAGCGGAGAATGGAGTGCTTTGGTATTGGAGAAAGAAAGTGAGTAAAAAGGCTGTCGTTTTCACTTTAGGGTGTAAAGTCAATTCGTACGAATCGGCTATGATAGGTGCAGGTTTACAAGAATTAGGATATGAAGTTTCGGATAAACTTGCCTATGCGGATTTGTACGTATTAAATACTTGCGCCGTTACTATGGAAGCGGAAAAAAAATCAAGGCAACTTATTGCAAGGGTAAAAAAGTTTAACCCGCTTGCGGAAATAATAGTTACGGGTTGCGCTTCCGAAAAAAACGGAAAAGTGTTTTTTGAGAAACAAGGAGTAAAACTCGTAACGGGCGCAAAGAGTAAAGAAAAAATTCTTGCGTACTTAAAAGAGGGGGTTGGCGGAATAAATATCGAGCAAGTCGACGAGTACGCTTCTTGCGATTTTTTGCCACTTCACGAAAAGTCTAGGGCGTTCGTAAAAATACAAGACGGTTGCAATAATTTTTGTTCTTACTGCATTATTCCTTATTTGCGTGGGAGAAGTCGTTCTCGTAATATTGACGAAGCAGTAAAGGAAATCGTTAACGTAAACGCTAACGAGGTTGTGATAACAGGTATAGATATAAGTAGTTATTGTTTTAACGGAAATAGACTTTCCGACTTGATTTTTCGACTTATAGGCGAGGATAAGCGTATAAGACTCGGGTCGTTGGAAGTGGGCGTGATAGATGAAAAATTATTGGATAATTTAAAGCAATTAAAAAAGTTTTCGCCTCAATTTCATTTGTCGTTACAGTCGGGTTCGAATAACGTGTTAAAAAGTATGAACCGTCATTACACGACTGAGGAATACTATAAAAAAGTGCAACTGATTAGAACGTATTTTCCGTTTGCTTCTTTAACGACGGACGTTATAGCGGGTTATTCTACCGAAAGCGAAAGCGATTTTGAAGAAACTTTAGCGTTTTGTAAAAAAGTCGGTTTTGCGGATATTCATTGTTTTCCGTATTCGCCGAGAAGCGGAACTACGGGCGCAAAATTAAAAGAATTACCTAATGAAGTAAAGAAAGCGAGAATGGATAAGCTCCTTGAACTCAAAGAGGAGTGTAAAAAGAACTATTACGAGTTGTGCAAGGATAAATCTTTAACGTTTATTTTTGAAGATTTTGACGGAGAGTATAGTTACGGAACTACGGACAATTATATAAAGTGCAAAGTAAAAGGAAAAATCGAAACGGAAAGTAAAATTAAATTAACGGCTTACGCTGAAATGTGCGAGGCTGAAAAAATATAAGGAGATTTGATTATGGAAGATTGTTTATTTTGTAAGTTTGCTTCGGGTAAACTAGAAACTGTAAAGCTTTACGAGGACGACGATATGTTTATCATAAGGGATATTGCTCCTAAAGCGAAAAATCATTTTTTATGTATTTCCAAAAAACATTTTAAGTTTATTACTAGCGAATACGGGGAAATAGTCGGTAAAATGATAGGCAAAATTTCCACGTTAAAAGAGTTGTTGCATCTTGAAAACGGTTATAGATTGGTAATAAATCAAGGCGACGACGCAGGACAAACCGTTCCTCATTTACACATACATATTTTATCCGGTCAAGTTATGGATTGGAACCCCGCATAAAACAATTCTAAGTTTTTAAAACGTAACTATAATAAAAAATGCAAGGACTATTTTTATGTTCCTTGCATTTTTTATTTAAAGGTTAAAAAGCATATTATAAACCATATAATTTAACGACTGTTATTAAGTATTATACAAAAGTAATCTTTTTGCAAATATACAATTCTGCATAAATATGCAATAATTTATGCAATAAAACGAATAAAAATAAAAATCTTTCAAAAAGTTGCATAAAAATGCTTGACAAAGGTTTTTTAAAGGAGTATTATCGGTGCATAAAAAACAAAGGAGATACTTCAATGAAAAAATTTATTACTTTAATTATGGCAATTATGCTTTGCGTTATTTCCGCTTTCGGAGTTACGGCTTGTAACAATAACGACGGCACTCAAAAACAGCTTAACTCGTTAGAAAAACAACTTAACGAATTAAATGAAAAAATTACGGATATGGAAGAAAATTTTAATAACCAAATTTCCGAAATTTCACCTTTAGGCGCTGAAAGTTACAAAAAACTTAAATATATCGACAAAAACTTGTCCGACCGTGACTGTTTTAACGGTAAAAACTTTTTAGATACACAAAACTATATTAAAAACGGACTTTTAACTGCGGGTTATGCGGAAAACGAAATCGTATTTCAAGAAGTTCCCGTAACTAAATATTTTAAAACGGCAACGCTTTCGGAATCGCTTTCATCTGCAAAATCTTATACGACGGACGGAAAAACTTATGCCAAAAACGGTTGGAAATATACGAAAGACTCTGCGGGAGAATATTCTAAAGTTACCGTAATAACGGAAAATATAGTGGTAACAAAACAAGGTGAAACCGATAAACAAATAATAGTAGGTATGCACTACGACGGAACGGGTACGGGCGACAACGGTTCGGGCGTTGCGTTAGGACTTACCACCGCTCAACACTTTAAAAGTGTTAAAACCGAGTTTACTATTAAGTTTGTATTTTTCACTGCAGAAGAATACGGATGCTACGGTTCTTCTTACTACGCAGAGAATATGAGCGAAACGGAAGTTGGTAACACTTTATATATGATAAATATGGATTCGCTTATTTGCGGTGATTACTGCTATTTATACGGCGGTGTTCAGGATAACGACACTCAAACGGTTACAAAAACCGAAGCTTACGATAACGCTATGAAGATAGCTGAAAGTTTAGGTCTTTCGTTTAAGAGCAATCCTTGGACTTGGGATAATATCGCTCCCGAAAACTGGGACGAAACCTATCCCGACTATGCGTCGCCTTCTACGGGAGATTGGAGTGACCACGCAGGGTTTAAGGATAAAGGTATAACCTATCTTTATTTCGAAGCTACAAACTGGGAAATTCCCGATTACACGGGTTACGGAGAAAGCGTTTTGGCAGGTATGCTTATGAATACCGAAAACGACTACCTCGATTATATCGAAACTTACTTCCCCGGTCGTCCGCTTTCGCACTTAACCAAGTTTGCTACTCTTTTAAATGCGTTACTTTTACAAAAAGAATGGAATTATTGATAAACCAAACGTTTTTTTCAAATCTTTTTTACGCCGAAGCTTTTCAGCTTCGGCGTAAGTTATTGGAGCAGAGGAAAAATAACTTACTTTAAAACAGGCAAAGAAAGGCTTGCTTTTATTGACATGGCTTGTAATAAAATATATAATTATACTATCGGAGATTTTGCCGAATGGCAAAAGATTACTTCCTATAGTTTATAATACAAGAAGTTGACGCTTTGCTTGCAAGGAGCGGGAACTTCGC
>CAZRMT010000026.1:0-19479 GCA_964601265.1 uncultured Christensenella sp. | reverse complement strand
GCCCTTTTCTATGCGTAATTCTTTTAGTTTTTTTCCGAAAACGTTATTTTTCATATAAGCATATTCTATAACAAAACGTAGGAAAACGGTTGACTTCCTACGTTTTGTAGGATATAATGAAAACATCGGTTTTAAGGGGGGTAAACTAATGCAAAAAGAAAATATCGACGCCTTTTTGATTCGTTACGACGAAATGTTTTCGGAAGGAGATAAGGACAACGTGAGAGGATTGCTTGAAAATTCCGACGAACGGAAATTAAACGAGGCTACGAGCTTAAAGTTCGCAAAACCGAAAAAAGTGTGGAAGTTATCGCTTTTTTTGGGGTGTTTCGGGGTTGCCGGATTCGTTTTGGGACACATAAAAACGGGCGTTGTCAGGGCGATTTTAACTTTGCTTTCGATAATAAATTTAATTTGCTTTTTCGTTAAATGTTCCTCTTGGCTTTCGCCATTATTTAAAGGTGGCGCCGTTCCCGCTTACGCATCCGATTATTTTTTGTCTTTTAAAATAATTTTTATGTTATTGACTTTAATAAATTTAGCGGTCGGTATTGCGGAGCTTTGCGTAATAAAGGAAAAAACCTGTGAGTATAATTTTAAAAAAATTTCAACCGTTATAAATGCTTAAAGCTGGTTTTTTTATTTTTTATTGCGACGTTTGGTAAAAACGTCGCAAATTTTGTGGTCGGGAAAAACGAAAAACACAATATAAAGCGGTATAAAAAAATCTTAAAAAAATAATAAAAAATATGGAAAAATCGTTTGACAAAGTTTTGCGTAAATGTTAGAATAATTAGGCTGTGTTAATAGGGATGAGACAAAAAGTTACTTAATTTCCCGCTAAAACGACTATCCGGAAACGCCGTTTTACTAGGGAAGAGATAATTTTTGTTGACAACTGTGAGAGTTAAACTCTTGCGACTAACCGCATATTCGTTATGGGAGTCATTCGCTTTTAAAACACGGCGCGAATGATTTTTTTAATGTAAATTGTGCGACACACACGGCAGTATTACAAAAAGTTAGTATAAAACGGAGGCAAACAAAATGGCAGTACAAAAAATCAGAATTAAATTAGCGGCTTACGACGCTAATATGGTTGACCAAGCGGCGAGCAGAATAGTAGAAGCTATGAAAAAATCGGGCGCTAAAATAAGCGGACCTATCCCGCTTCCCACGGAAAAAGAAGTTGTTACGATTCTTCGTTCTCCCCACAAATATAAAGATTCGAGAGAACAGTTCGAAATGAGAACTCACAAAAGACTTATCGACATTTATTCCAACAACGCAAAGATTTTGGACAGTATCCATCTTCCCGCAGGCGTCGACGTAAAAATCAAACTGTAAAAAAATTTTTTAAAATAAAATCGGAGGTGAACTTTATCTATGAATAAAGCAATCATTGGTAAGAAAATCGGAATGACTCAGATTTTTGAATCTGACGGAAAGGTAATTCCGGTAACCGTAGTTTTGGTCGGTCCTTGCCCCGTCGTTCAGTTAAAGACTGTCGACAGCGACGGATATACCGCAGTAAAACTCGGATTTGGCGAAGTTTCCGAAAAGGCTCTTAACAAGCCCGAACTCGGACAATTCAAAAAAGCGGGCGTAAATCCCCAAAAAGTTCTTAAAGAATTCAGAGTTGAATCTTTGGACGGATACGAAGTGGGCAAAAACGTTACTTGCGAAGTTTTCGCTAAGGGCGACCACGTAGACGTTGTGGGAACGACTAAAGGTCACGGATTTACGGGCGTAATTAAAAGATGGAACAATCAAAGACTTAAAGAAACGCACGGTGTAGGCCCCGTACACAGAGAAGTCGGTTCTATGGGTGCTAACTCCAGTCCTTCCAGAGTTTTCAAGAATAAACACATGCCTGGACAATACGGAGCAGAGAGAGTTACCGTTCAGAACCTTGAAGTGGTTAAGGTTGATACTGAAAGAAACCTTCTCTTGATAAAGGGAGCGATTCCCGGCGCCAAGGGCGGAATTATTACCGTTTGCGAAAGCGTTAAATAAGGAGAAAGACTATGCCAAGTATTAAAATATATAATATGAAAGGACAAGAAACCGGTACGATGGAATTGTCCGCATTGTTTGAAATCGAATACAACGAACCGTTAATTCATCAAGCGGTCGTAACCCGTCTTGCAAACGACAGACAGGGAACGAAAAGCACTTTAACGAGAAGCGAAGTTCGCGGAGGCGGAAAAAAGCCTTGGAGACAAAAGGGAACGGGTAACGCTCGTCAGGGAAGTACCAGAGCTCCTCAATGGACGAAAGGCGGAGTTGTTTTTGCACCCAAGAGCAGAGATTTCTCTAAAAAGATGAATATCGTTGCAAGAAGAACGGCTTTGTTCTCGGCTCTTTCCAAAAAGATTGCCGACGGCGAACTTTTCGTTGTGGATAAATTCGAAGCAGAAAACGGAAAAACTAAAGAAATGAAAGCTTTTATCGAGGCTATGAAATTCGACAAGAGCGTTCTTATGGTTATGGGAGAGGAAAACGCTTTAGTAAGAAGAGCCGCGGCTAACCTTCAAAAGGTAAGCACTATGGATAAGGCTCAATTAAATACTTACGACGTTGTTAAAAACAAAGCGGTCGTTCTCGATGTAGTAACCGTTAAGAGTTTAGAGGAGGTCTACGGAGAGTAATTATGAGAGAAAGAGATATAATCATCAGACCGATTCTTTCGGAAAAGAGTTATGCCGGAATCGAAAACAAAAAATATACGTTTGTCGTTGCTAAAGACGCTAACAAGACGGAAATCCGTTTAGCGATTGAAAGCATTTTCGGCGTTAAGGTTGACAGCGTCAACACGATTAACTGTCACGGAAAGCTTAAAAGAATGGGGAGAAGCGAGGGCTATACTTCCGATTACAAAAAAGCTATCGTACAGCTTAAAAAAGACAGCAAGAGCATCGAGTTCTTCGATTCGTTGTCTTAATAGTGGAGGATAAATACAATGGGTATCAAGAGATATAAACCTACTTCTAACGCTCGCCGTCAAATGTCGGTAAGCACGTTCGAAGAGATAACGAGTACGACTCCCGAGAGATCTTTGCTCGAAGATCAAAGACATAAAGCGGGAAGAAACGCTCAAGGTAAAATCACCGTTAGACATCAAGGCGGTGGAAACAAGAGAAAGTACCGTATAATAGATTTCAAGAGAAATAAAGACGGAATTCCCGCAACCGTAAAAACTATCGAATACGATCCTAACAGAACCGCAAACATTGCATTGCTCGTTTATGCGGACGGCGAAAAGAAATACATTCTTGCTCCCGTAGGACTTAACGTAGGCGATACCGTTTTAAGCGGAAAGAATGCCGATATTAAAGCAGGTAACTGCCTTAAATTAGAGGACATTCCCGTAGGTACCAACGTTCATAACATCGAGTTGCAACCCGGTAAGGGCGCTCAGCTCGTAAGAAGCGCTGGATTAAGCGCGCAACTTATGGCAAAAGACGGAAATCTCGCAACGATTAAGCTTCCCAGCGGAGAAATGAGATACGTTATGCTCGCTTGCAGAGCTACTATCGGACAAGTGGGTAACGTTGAACACGAAATCATTTCTATCGGTAAAGCGGGAAAAACGAGACATATGGGTATCAGACCTTCCGTAAGAGGTTCGGTAATGAACCCCTGCGATCACCCGCACGGTGGCGGTGAAGGTAAGGCTCCCGTCGGAAGAAGCGGACCCGTTACGCCTTGGGGTAAACCTGCTCTCGGATACAAGACGAGAAAGAAAAAGAATAAGACTGATAAGTTTATTATCAAGAGAGTTAACTAATCTGGAGGAAATATATGAGTAGAAGTGTTAAAAAAGGACCTTATGTAGAAGCAAGACTTCTTAAAAGAGTAGAGGCTTTAAACGCAGAAAACAAAAAAACGCTTTTAAAGACTTGGTCCAGATCATCGACGATTTTCCCCGATATGGTTGGACATACTATTGCGGTTTACGACGGAAGAAAGCACGTTTCCGTATATATCACGGAAGATATGGTAGGTTGTAAACTTGGTGAATTTGCGCCCACGAGAACGTTCAAGGGACATGTCGGCGCAAAGACGACCGGTGCAAAGTAAGGAGGAAGTTACGATGGCTGGTAATATGAAGAAAAAAACTCAAAGAATTGAGGAAATGAAAGACAACAGAGCAAGAGCTTGCGCTAAACACGTCAGAATTTCCCCCTACAAAGTAAGAGTTGTTCTCGACTTGGTAAGAGGAAAAGACGTAAAGACTGCGGTAGCTATTTTAGAGAATTGTTCTAAAGCGGGAGCTTTACCCGTAAAGAAAGTTATTTTAAGCGCTGCGGCTAACGCCGAACACAACTTCGGTATGAACGTTGCCGACCTTAAAATCGCAGAATGTTATGCGGATATGGGACCTTCTTTAAAGAGAATGCAACCTATGTCCAAGGGCAGAGGCTTTAGAATTTTAAAGAGAACTTGCCACATTACGGCTATTCTCGACGTTAAGTAAGGAGGAATTATGGGACAGAAAGTTAATCCGCACGGCTTAAGAGTCGGTGTTATTAAAAGCTGGGATACGCAATGGTACGCAGATAAAAAAGATTTTTCCAAATTACTTAAAGAAGATTACGAAATCAGAACTTTTTTAAAGAAAAAATATTTTGTATCTGCAATAAGCAAAATCACGATTGAAAGAGCGGCAAACAGAGTTTCCGTAAGCATTTACACCGCTAAACCGGGCGTACTTATCGGAAAGCAAGGCGCCGAGATTGAAGAGATGAAAAAAGCTCTTGCCAAAATCGTTAAAAACAAGCATATTGCAATCAATATAATGGAAGTTAAAAAACCTGACTGCGACGCTCAACTTATGGCTGAATCCATTGCAGGACAGCTTGAAAAGAGAGCTTCTTTCAGAAGAACTATGAAACAAGCTATATCCAAAGCTATGAGATTAGGCGTAAAGGGTGTTAAAGTTATGGTAAGCGGAAGATTGGACGGAGCCGAAATCGCTCGTTCCGAACAATATCACGAAGGATCTATTCCGTTGCAGACTTTAAGAGCGGATATCGAATACGGATTTGCAGAAGCTCTTACCACTTTCGGTATTATCGGAATTAAAGTTTGGATTTACAAGGGAGAAATCCTCGGTAAAGTCGTAAAGACTGAAGGAGAACAAGCTTAATATGTTAATGCCTAAAAGAGTTAAAAGAAGAATGCAACACCGTGGAAGAATGACGGGAAAGGCCAACAAAGGCAATACCGTTGCTTATGGTGAATACGGTTTAGTTGCCGAGACTTGCGGTTGGATAACTTCTAACCAAATCGAGGCCGCACGTATTGCAATGACGAGATTTATTAAGCGTGGCGGACAAGTATGGATTGACATATTCCCCCACAAACCCGTAACGAAAAAACCTGCCGAAACCAGAATGGGTAGCGGAAAAGGCGGAGTAGATTATTGGGTAGCGGTTGTAAAGCCGGGTAGAGTTATGTTCGAAATAGCAGGAGTTTCCGAAGCCGACGCAAGAGAGGCTATGAGACTTGCTTCGCACAAACTTCCCGTCAAATGCAAGGTTATCAAGAAAGAAGTTCAAGAAGGAGTTGAAGGTTAATGAAAGCTAAAGAGATTCGTGAAATGACAAACGATGAATTGTCAAGCAAGCTGGATAGTTTGAAAGAAGAGTTATTCAACCTTCGTTTCCGTCATGCAACCGGACAACTTGAAAATCCTCTTGTTTTATCTTCGGTAAGAAAAGACATCGCCAGAGTTAAAACCGAGATAAGAGAAAGAGAAATCAAGGCGAAGGCTTAAAAGAGAGGAACTTGGATATGGAAAGAAATTTAAGAAAAGAAAGAGTCGGTCTTGTTAGTTCCGATAAAATGGATAAGACGGTAGTTGTAGCAATCGAACAAAAAGCTAAACACCCCTTATATAAAAAGACAATTACGACTATAAAGAAAGTAAAAGCTCACGATGAAGAGAATGCTTGCGGAGTAGGTGACAAGGTAAGAATCGTTGAAACCAGAAAGCTTAGCAAGGATAAACATTGGAGAGTTGCCGAAATAATCGAAAAGGCTAAGTAAGGAGGAGTACGATGATACAAGCACAGACAAGATTAACCGTTGCCGACAATAGCGGTGCGAAAGAAATTATGTGTATAAAAGTTCTCGGCGGTTCCTTCAGAAAGTTCGGTAACATCGGAGACGTTATTATCGCAAGCGTAAAGACTGCTACCCCCGGCGGAGCGGTTAAGAAGGGCGACGTCGTTAGAGCCGTTATCGTAAGAAGCGTAAGCGGACTTAGAAGACCCGACGGAACGCATATCAAATTCGACGATAATGCGGCGGTTATAATCGACACGCAGAAACAACCCAGAGGAACCCGTATTTTCGGGCCTGTTGCGAGAGAGCTTCGTGATAAGGATTATATGAGAATAATATCTCTTGCCCCCGAGGTACTGTAAGGAGAACGATATGAAAATCAAAAAGAACGATACGGTTTTAATCTTAACGGGAAAAGACGCAGGAAAAACGGGAAAAGTTATTTCCGCAATGCCCGCAGAGGGAAAAGTTCTCGTTGAGGGAATAAACATTCAAAAAAAGCATAAAAAGGCTCGTTCCGCACAGGAACAAAGCGCAATAGTAGAACAAGCGGGAGCAATCGACGTAAGTAACGTTGAAATTGTCTGCTCGTCTTGTAAAAAAGCTACGAGAGTTGCTTATAAAGTCGTTGACGGCAAAAAGATAAGAGTTTGTCGTAAATGCGGAGCTTCTTTGGACGCTACTGTAAAAGCTACCGAAGAAAAGCCCAAAAAGACGACCAAAAAAGCTACTGCGAAAAAAGCTGAAGACGGCGCTGAAGAACCCGTAAAAAAGACTACGAGAAAGACTACTACTAAGAAAGCCGAGGCTACTGACGGAGCAGAAAAGCCCAAAAGAACCAGAAAGACTTCTAAAACAGAGTCGGATGAGTAATGGAGGAAATAATATAAATGGCTACTAAAAAGACTCAGGTTGCTAAGGAAACTGCAACCGAATCAAAGTACGTAAACAGAGTTAAGGAAAATTACGTTAAAGAAGTAGTTCCTTACCTTATAAAGAAGTTTGGATACAAGAACGTAAATCAAGTTCCCAAACTTGTTAAGATTACTATCAACGGCGGATTGGGTGATCAAAAAGACAACGCAAAAAGCGTTCAGCTCGTTCAACAAGAACTTGCTATGATTTCGGGACAAAAACCCGTTTTAACCAAGGCTAAAAAGTCGGTAGCAAGCTTTAAAGTAAGAGAAGGAATGAACGTAGGAATTAAAGTTGACTTAAGAGGCGACAGAATGTACGAGTTTTTCGATAAACTCATTTCGATTGCGCTTCCCAGAGTAAGAGACTTCAGAGGAGTTTCCACAAAGAGCTTCGACGGAAGAGGAAATTACGCAATGGGAGTTAAGGAACAACTTATATTCCCCGAAATTCAGTACGATCAAGTTGAAAAAATCAGAGGTTTCGATATTTGTATCGTAACCACCGCTAACACGGACGAAGAAGCGAGAGAGCTTTTAAAGGCGCTTGGAATGCCTTTTAAAGCGTAAGGAGAAAGTTTATGGCTAAAAAATCTATGATAAACAAGCAACAAAGAACCGCTAAATATAAGACGAGAGCTTATACTAGATGTTCTATTTGCGGAAGACCTCACTCTGTACTTCGTAAATACGGAATTTGCCGTATTTGTTTCAGAAATCTTGCTTACAAGGGAGAAATTCCCGGCGTTAAGAAAGCAAGCTGGTAATAGGAGGAAAAAACAAAATGACAGATCCAATAGCAGATATGCTTACTCGTATCAGAAACGCTATCGTGGCTAAACACGATACCGTTGAGATGCCTACTTCTAAAATGAAGGAAGAAATTGCAAAAATTCTTGTAAGCGAAGGATATATCAACGAATATAAAATCGAAGGCGAAGGCATTGAAAAGAAAATGGTCGTAGCTTTAAAATACGGAGCAAAAGGCGAAAGAGTTATAACCGGAATTAAGAGAGTTTCTAAACCCGGTTTGAGAGTTTACGCTACTTGCGACGAATTACCCAAAGTTCTCGGAGGACTCGGGGTTGCGATTATTTCTACGCCCAAGGGCGTTATGACCGATAGGGAAGCAAGAAAGAGCCGTCACGGCGGAGAAGTTCTTGCTTACGTATGGTAAGGAGGTAGCTATGTCAAGAATTGGTAGAGCCCCGGTTACTATACCTGCGGGAGTAACGGTTGATTTCAACGACGAAAAAGTATTAACGGTTAAAGGACCTTTGGGAACTTTAACGCAACAAGTAACGGGCGACATCGACGTTAAAGTCGAAGGAGCAGTCGTTCACGTTGTCAGAGCCAACGACGAAAAAGAAAACAGAAGCAAACACGGATTATACAGAATGCTTTTAAGCAATATGATTACGGGCGTAACGCAAGGCTATGAAAAAGTTCTTACGGTAAACGGCGTAGGTTGGAAAGTCGCTCAAAGCGGAGCTAACCTTACTTTAAACGTAGGATTTTCTCATCCCGTAGAAGTAAAAGCAGTTGACGGAATTAAGCTTACTGCCGTTAGCCAAACCGAAATTTCCGTAAAAGGAATAGATAAGGTTTTGGTAGGACAGATAGCTTCTTCTATCAGAGTAATTCGTAAGCCCGAACCTTACCACGGATACGGAATCGCATACAAAGACGAAGTAATCGAACGTAAGGAAGGAAAGACGGCAGGTAAGTAAGGAGTAAATTATGATATCAAAAATAGATAAAAATAATGAAAGACTCAGAAGACACGTAAGAGTCAGAAAAAATATTTCGGGAACTGCCGAATGTCCCAGATTAAGCGTTTACAGAAGTTTAACCAACATTTACGCACAAGTTATCGACGACGTAAAGGGCGTTACGCTTTGCGCTTGTTCTACTCTTGAAAAAGAGGTAAAGGGCGAACTCGAAGGAAAGACGAAAAAGGAACAAGCTAAGGTTATCGGCGCTAAGATTGCCGAAAAAGCTTTGGCTAAAGGCATAAAGAACGTTGTGTTCGACAGAGGCGGTTATTTATATACCGGTAGAGTACAATCGCTCGCTGACGGTGCAAGAGAAGCCGGATTAGAGTTTTAAGGGAGGTAAAAATGGCTAGAGAAAACAACAGACCTGCAAGAAGACAGGAAGAAAGAGATCCATTTACTAAAAAACTCGTTGCGGTAAACCGTATCACGAAGGTTGTAAAAGGCGGTAGAAAAATGCGTTTCTCGGCTTTAGTCGTTGTCGGTGACGAAAACGGCAGAGTCGGCTACGGAACGGGAAAAGCTAACGAAGTTCCCGAAGCTATCGAAAAAGCTACGGCACAAGCTAAAAAAGCTTTGGTAAACGTTGCAATGGTAGGAACGACTATTCCTCACGAAATTCTCGGTAAATTCGGAAAAGGCAGTATTTTAATGATGCCCGCCGAAGAAGGTACGGGAGTTATCGCAGGCGGTCCCGTTCGTATCATTATGGAATGCGCGGGAATTAAGAACATCAGAACAAAATCTCACGGAACGAACAATCCTATCAATATGGTTAAAGCCGCAATTAACGGTTTAGCTCAACTTCGTGACGCTGAAACGATAGCAAATCTTCGTGGTAAAACCGTAGAGGAAATTTTAGGTTAAGGAGAACGGATATGGAAAAAGTAAAAATTACACTTGTAAAAAGCACTATATCCTGTTTAAAGAACCAAAAAGCTACGATAGAGGCGTTAGGTCTTAAAAAGATAGGACAATCCAAAGAGTTTACTGTTAGCGACAGTTTAAACGGAATGATTGCAAAAGTCAGTCATTTAATTAAAGTAGAAAAGATTTAAGGCGGTATTAAAATGAGAATTGATACATTACAACCCGCAGAAGGCTCAGTAATAAAAGCCAAAAGATTGGGTAGAGGAATCGGCTCCGGTTTAGGAAAAACCAGCGGTAAGGGACATAAAGGACAATGGGCTCGTAGCGGTGGCGGAGTAAGACCGGGATTCGAAGGCGGACAAATGCCTTTAACCAGAAGAGTTCCCAAGAGAGGATTTAACAATCATTTTAAAAAGGTTTACGCTATCGTAAACGTTTCTCGTCTTGCCGATATCCCTGCAGACACGGTAGTTGATTACGATTACCTTTACGAGCAAGGATTGATTAAAGAAATTAAAAATGCGGTCGGACTTAAAGTTTTAGGCGACGGAGAATTAAGCGTTGCGCTTACCGTAAAAGCCGATAAGTTTTCTGCTTCAGCTAAAGAAGCTATTGAAAAAGCAGGCGGAAAAGCTGAAGAAATCTGATTAATCGCAAAGCGGAGGAAACAAAATGTGGGAAACGTTAAAACGTGCCTTTAAGATAAAGGAAATAAGAGTAAAGATATATTTAACTATCGTCTTTATGATTATTTACAGAATAGGTTGTTACATTCCCGTACCGGGAGTAGGCGGAGGTTTAATTACCGACGATACGCTTAACAACGTTACTTATTTAGGCATAATGAGTATGATGACGGGCGGAGCTTTATCCAACGGAACTTGGCTTGCAATGGGTATTGGACCGTATATTAACTCTTCGATTATTATTCAGCTTTTAGCCGTAGCAATCCCCAGACTCGAAAGATTGTCGAAAGAGGGCGAAAGCGGAAGAAGAAAGATAAATAATCTTACCAGATACGTTGCTGTTTTGCTTGCAGTTATACAATCGATCGGAATTATACTTAATTACGGAAAGGACGCCTTAACGGTTGACGGAGAAAACGCTTCTTCGCTTGCAACTTTACTCGGCGGACAAAAATGGCTTGCATATACGCTCACCGTTATATTCTATACGTCGGGTGCGCTTGTAACCGTTTGGATCGGAGAAAGAATAACCGATTACGGCGTAAGCAACGGTATATCTATGCTTATTTTCGCAGGTATTTTAGCCAGTGCGGGTATCTATTTTATAGATATGATTCGCGGAATGACTGTCGGCGGAGACGAGGGAATGAAGAGTTTCTGGAGATTCTTTGCGTATCTCGTAACCATAATCGTGATATTCGGCTTGATAGTTTGCATAGAAAATGCAGAAAGAAAGATAAGAGTTCAGTATGCTAAACAGATAAAGGGAAGAAAGATGATGGGCGGACAGTCCCAAGAAATCCCGATAAAAGTAAACGCAAACGGCGTTATGCCTTTGATATTTGCTTTTTCTATCGTATCTTTCCCCGAACTCATTTTCACTATGTTTATGAAAGAGAACAATAAAGTTCTCAGATGGTGGCAAAAGTGGATGGGAACGCAATCTTGGGTATATATGATAGTTCTTTGCGTACTCATATTCTTCTTTGCGTTCTTCTATTCGCAAATTCAGTTTAACCCCGAAGACGTAAGCAGATCTATTCAACAAAACGGAGGATTTATTCAAGGAATAAGACCGGGAAAAGCGACGAGTGATTATTTGGCGAAAGTAAACAAAAGAATTACTTTGTTCGGAGCGATATTCCTTGCGTTTATGGCGTTAGTTCCCGCAATTTTATTCAGATATATAGATCCTACCAAATCATCGGTGTTCTCTGCGACGGGAATGTTAATCGTAGTCAGCGTTGCGCTTGAATTCAACACGGCGTTAGAGTCGCAGATTATGATGAAAAACTATAAGGGATTTTTAAAGTAAAATGAAAATTATATTGCTTGGCGCTCCCGGAGCAGGAAAGGGAACGCAAGCAGACGGTATTTCCGAAAGGTACTCCATAGTACACGTATCGACGGGAGATATTTTCAGGAAAAACATAAAAGAACAAACCGAAATCGGCAAGGTTGCCAAATCTTATATAGATAAAGGCGACCTCGTGCCGGACGAGGTTACGGTTGAAATAGTAAGGCAGAGAATTGCCGAGCAGGACTGTAAAAACGGTTATCTTTTAGACGGGTTTCCGAGAAATCTTTACCAAGCGGAAAGATTAGACGAGATAGATAAAATAGATTATTGCGTCAATCTCGACGTGCCTGAAGAAAAGCTTATAGCCCGCCTTACGGGCAGAAGAGTTTGTTCTTCTTGCGGAAAAAGTTTCCACGTTGATTTTCTTAACGGAAGTAAAGTTTGCGACGTATGTGGCGGAGATTTGATACAGCGTTCAGACGACCATATAAGTCAAGTAACGGAGCGTATGACGGTTTATACGAGCCAAACGAAACCGCTTATCGATTATTATCGTAAAAAAGGTATTTTGGTAAACGTTAATGCCGACGGCGAAGTTAAAGAGATTGAAGAGCGTATCAAACAAGCGATAAAAAATGATTAAAATTAAAAGTTTAAAAGAAATCGAGCAAATGCGTGACGCTTGTAAAATTACGAGAGACGTGTTAGAGTTGCTCGAGGACAGAATTCAGGTTGGCATGACAACCAGAGAATTAGATGCGATAGCATTTGAGTATATTACCCGTTGCGGAGCAAAACCTGCCTTTTTAGGATACGGCGGTTTTCCCGGTTCAGTGTGTATTTCGATAGACGAACAGGTGGTACACGGGTTCCCTTCCGACAGAGAAATCAAGGAAGGCGAAATAGTCAGTCTGGACGTCGGAGCTTATTATAACGGTTTTAACGGAGACGCCGCAAGAAGCGTTTACGTGGGCAAAATAAGCGAAGAAAAGAAAAGACTGATAGACGTAACGAAAGAAAGCTTTTTCAAGGGAATAGAAGGTATTTCCGCAGGAAGCGCTTTAGGTGATATAGGGTATCAGGTTCAATCTTTTGTCGAGGCAAACGGTTTTTCGGTCGTAAGAGATATGGTCGGACACGGAGTCGGACGTAATCTTCACGAAGACCCTTCGGTTCCTAATTACGGAAGAAAGGGTACGGGAATAAGATTGAGAAGCGGAATGACGATTGCCGTAGAGCCTATGGTAAATATGGGAACTTACGAAGTCATAATCGACGGCTGGAAGTGCGTAACCAAAGACGGAAAACCGTCCGCGCATTACGAAAACACCATACTTATCAAGGACGACGGTGTAGAAATATTGACTTTATAAAAAAAGAAAATAAAAACGGAGGGAATTATTTTGTCAAAGAGCGACGTAATAGAAACGGAAGGCGTCATAGAGGAAGCGTTACCCAACGCCACGTTTAAAGTAAGACTTTCGAACGGGCACTTTGTAACGGCTTATATATCGGGCAAGCTCAGAATGAATTTTATAAAGATTATTCCGGGGGATACGGTAAAACTCGAGATGAGTCCGTACGACTTTACCAAGGGCAGAATTATTTGGCGTAGTAAGACCTAACATAAAAAAAATAATCGGAGGATATAAAGATGAAAGTTAGACCATCGGTAAAACCTATGTGCGACAAATGTCGTGTAATTAAAAGAGAAGGCAAAGTTATGGTAATTTGTTCTAAAAACAAGAACCACAAACAAAAACAAGGTTAAAGAAAACAACCGCTTTTAACATTCCAAATTTAGAAAAGCGGACAAATATATAAAAAAACTAAAAAGAAAAAATTCGGAGGTAACAAAATGGCTCGTATTGCCGGTGTAGACTTACCAAGAGAAAAAAGAGTAGAAATTGGTATCACCTACATTTATGGAATTGGTTTAGCTACGGCTAAAAAGATTTTAGCTGAAACGGGCGTTAATCCCGACACGAGAGTTAAGGATTTAACGGAACAAGACGTTTCCAAGTTAAGAGAATATATAGATAAACATATCCGTGTAGAAGGCGAATTGAAATCTGAAGTCAATCTCAACATAAAAAGACTTATGGAAATCGGATGCTATCGCGGATTAAGACACAGAAAGGGACTTCCCGTAAGAGGACAAAGCTCAAAGAGAAACGCTCGTACGAGAAAAGGTCCTAAGCGTACCGTCGCAAAGAAAAAGACGGCCACAAGATAAGGGAGGGGTATAATGGCTACGAAAACCGTTTCTAAAAAACGTAAAGAATTAAAGAAAATAGACAAAGGACAAGTACACATTCAATCCTCTTTCAATAACACCATCGTAACCGTAACGGATATGAACGGAAACACGATTTCTCATTCGAGCGCAGGAAGTTTAGGTTATAGAGGTTCGCGTAAATCCACTCCTTTTGCGGCTCAACAAGCTTGTGAAAAAGCGGTAAGAGAGGCAATGGAACACGGTTTAAGAAGCGCCGAGGTTTACGTAAAAGGACCCGGACAAGGAAGAGAATCGGCTATAAGAGTATTAGGAGTTTGCGGAGTAGCGGTAACGCTTATTCAAGACGTTTCGCCTATCGCTCACAACGGATGCCGTCCGCCTAAACGTCGTAGAGTTTAATAGGAGGGAATTAGAATGGCTAAATATACAGACGCAAAATGCAGATTATGCAGACGTGAAGGAATGAAGCTCTTTTTAAAGGGTGATAAATGTTATAAAAATAATTGTCCGTTCGCAAAAAGACCTGTGGCTCCCGGACAACACGGCGCAGGCAGAAAGAAAGTTTCCGAATACGGATTACAGCTTCGTGAAAAACAAAAAACCAAGAGAATTTACGGAGTTTTGGAAGGACAATTCAGAGAGTATTACGTAAGAGCCGACAGAATGAAAGGCATTACGGGTGAAAATATGTTGTCTTTACTTGAAAGAAGATTAGATAACGTAATTTTCAGAATGGGAATCGCATCTTCTCGTTCGCAAGCAAGACAGCTTGTAACCCACGCTCATTTCACGGTAAACGGAAAAGCTGTCGACATTGCTTCTTACGAAGTAAAACTCGGTGATGAAATTGCCGTTAAAGAGAATAAGAAAGACAACAAGTATTTTACCGAATTAAAGCAAACCGCAAAGAGCGGAACTATGCCTAAATGGGTAGAATTTGACAACGAAACTTTAAAGGGAAAGGTTATTGCATTACCTACGAGAGAAGATATCGATTCACAGATCGCAGAGCATATGATCGTCGAGTTGTATTCTAAGTAATAAGCTCTGTTAAATAATATCTGGAGGTAAAATTTCTATGATGGAAATGGAAAAGCCAAAAATCACTGTTGATGAAAACGAAAGCAGGGATTACGCTAAAATAGTTGTTGAACCGCTTGAAAAGGGATACGGACTTACGCTCGGAAACTGTTTAAGAAGAACGTTGCTTTCTTCTTTACCGGGAGCGGCAGTTCAAGGAATAAAATTCAATCAAGGCGACGTAAAGCACGAATTTTCGACTTTACCCGGAGTTAAAGAAGACATCACCGAGATAATTCTTAACTTAAAGGAACTTGCGATTAGCACGACTACGACCGATAAAAACTTTAAAAAGACCGTTCGTCTTTTTAAAGAAGGCGCAGGCGCAGTTACCGCGGGCGACATCGAGGCAGACGCCGAGATTAAGTATCTTAACCCCGATAAAGTAATATGTAATTTAAGCGATAACGGCGTTATCGATATGGATATTACAATCGGTAGAGACAGAGGCTACAAGAGTTCCGCTTACAACAAAACGGGAGAGATTGGCTACATTGCAACCGATTCTATTTACACGCCCGTTAAAAAGGTAAGCTACAACGTAGAGAACACGAGAGTAGGACAAAACGTAGACTACGACAAACTCGTGTTGGAAGTATGGACGAACGGAACGGTTTCGGGTAAAGAAATCGTAAGTTTAGCGGCAAGAATAATACAAGAGCACATCAATATGTTCGTTGTGTTATCCGAATTCGGCGACACGCAGATTTTACACGAAGCCGCTGAAGATCCGTTGCCGAAGATTCTCGAAAAGCCCATTGAAGAGATGGAACTTTCGATACGTTCTTACCACTGTCTTAAGAGAGCGAACATTCATACTATAGAAGATTTAACTAAAAAAACCGTAGACGATATGTTAAAAGTAAGGAACTTGGGCAAGAAATCGCTTGACGAAGTTGTTTATAAGTTAAGCACTTACGGTTTATCATTGAAGGAACAGGAGGAATAAACGATGCCGGGAAAATTAGGTTTTACGTCTAAACAGAGAAAAAGCGTTTTAAGAAATCAAGCGTCCGATTTAATCTGGAACGGAAAAATAGAAATCACGAAAGCCAGAGCGAAACAACTTAAAGCTTACGTTGACAAGATTTTAACGCTTGCCATAAACAGTTACGAAGACATTATCGAAACCGAAAAAACAGTTACCGTTGTTGACGACGCTAAAAAAGGTACGACGAAAGAGATTAGCAAAAAGGTTATAAAAGACGGAAGCAAAAAGCTTTGTGCAAGAAGAAAAATCATGGGAATGGTTTTCGACATTCAAGAAAAGAAAGCGCATAAAGAAAGCAAATCCGCTTACAACGCAAGAACCAAAGACGTTAATCATCCTTTAATCGAAAAGATATTCAACGAGCTTGCGCCCAAGTATGCCGAAAGAGCAGAAAGATTAGGAAGCAAGGGAGGATATTCCAGAATATATCTTTTAGGCGAAAGAAAAGGCGATGCTGCTCAAAAAGCGATAATAGCATTAGTCGATTAATTTCAAAACAAACCAAAGCATACCTTAAACGGTATGCTTTTTTGGCTTTTTTAACGAAAAAACGCGAAAAATCGTCATATAGCCCGCCTTTTTACGTTTTTGTTTAACGAGAAACATTTTTTCTCGTGATTTTCGGGTGAAAATAATCAAGTTTTACAACAAAATATTTTATATAATATATAAAATAAATGTTTTATAGTATTGTTTTTTCGAAAAAACTGTGATAAAATATATAAAGAATATTTTAAATTATACGCAGAAGTGTTTTTTACGGCGGGCGACTAACGTTTTCCGCATATGCAGGTAAATGGAAAAGGAGAGGCTATGACCAATAAAAAATCTCTTAAAATCAGATATTTGTTAATAGTAGTAGCTCTATTGATAGCGGTTTGTTCAGCCTTTAAGCTGGGCACGGTGTTTGCTAGCGAAAAAACGGACGCCCAAAGCTCGATAGACGGAAAATACAGCACGACGCTTGCCGAGGTCAACGTTGAGCCGTATAACGGAAAAGCTGTGTTGGATTCGTATAAATCAAAAGCCGATTACCACTTAAATCAAGTAGGAAAAGCCGATTATGACGGAAATTACGAAGACGTTAAAAACGAGTTCTTTTCCGAGTGCGACCTTTTGACGAACATAGTTAGCGAAGGCAATCGCTTAACCGAGCACGTCAACGGATTAAGTAGCGGAAATTACACGGACTTCAATTGGGACAAAATAAAAAACATCCAAAGTGAAACGCAAAAGCTTTTCGATATGTCCGAGCTTTACAACGGCGGTAATTTAACCGTTGAATACGTGAGGGGCAAAGTCGATACGGCGATAAGCAAAATTAACGACGTTAAGACTAAAGCGGAGGCGGAAGACTTATCCAAATACAGAGACGAAGCCAAAAACGCTATGCAAGAACGCCTAAGCGCGTTTAAAAACAGCAAAGTTTACTCGGACGAAGCGACTAGCGGAATGGATTCCGATTTTATCGACTATTGCAAGAAGTTAGACGAGGCTTCCGACAAAAACGGAATAGACACGGTAAAAGGTCAGTTTATTTCCAAGCTCGAAACGTATCCGACGATAATCGAGGAAACGGCAAACGATTTAAGCGAACACAACAAGGAATACCCCAACAATCCTTATGGTTTTAGCGTCGCGGAAGTAAAAATTGCGTTAA
The DNA here is from genome assembly GCA_964601265.1 of uncultured Christensenella sp. Taxonomy (GTDB): domain Bacteria; phylum Bacillota; class Clostridia; order Christensenellales; family Borkfalkiaceae; genus UBA4675. The sequence goes on along the minus strand of CAZRMT010000026.1, from coordinate 1,892 downwards.
CCGTTTACGAAACGATTTTAAAAGTAGAAGACAGAACGCAAGCTATTGATTCCGACTATCGTGTTTTACTTACTTATTACGGCGACGTAGAAGTGAATAAATTAGAAAATAGATGTGAAACGAGAAAAAATCGTTATTCTTACAAGAATTATTCCGAAATCACGAAAAAGCTTGCGGATTTACATAGCGAAATAAAATCTTGCGCCGACTCGAAAGCCGTTGACGATACGATAGAAAACGCAGAAAGTTTTATCGCCGGCGTTGCGGTAAACGTAAGGAAGATAAGAACCAACGGCGGAAAATACAGCGTAGAAATAGAAGCGAATAAGGATTATGCTTTTTCGCCCGAGGCTTACGTAAAAGTTACCGATTATAAGTACTATGCGGTAAAGAAAAACGTTAACAGACTGCTTAAAAAAGTCGACACGGGCAACGGCGATAAAAAGTATGCGGTCAAGTACTACTTAAACATAACCGTTATCGACGAGGACGGCGAAAAGATAACCAAGCTGGAAGACGTAACGTTCACGGTAAGAATTTACAGTAGCAACATAACCGATTCGCTTAAAAACGACAAGTTGCTTAAAGTCGTGTATTATTATAACGGAGAAATGGAAGGGTTTAACTCCGAAGATAAAACTTTAGAGGATAAATTCCCGTCAAGTATAGAAAATGAAGGAGAGTATTTAATGTTTACAACAACGCATTTTAGTCCCTTTGCGATTTGCGGAACGGGTTCGCTTGCGGACACTTTCGGTTTTAAAGACGGACCTATATATAAGAATCCTTTCTTTTATATCGCAATTATTTTAGTGCTTATACTTCTTATACTGCTTATAACCTTTATGGTTAAAACGTGGAAATATAAGATTTCGTTCAAGACTAACGGCGGAAGTAAAGTTAAGTCCGTAAAAGCCAAAAAGAACGAGCCGTTTATAATGCCTGCGGTTCCCACGAAAGCGGGGTATATGTTCGGCGGTTGGTTTAAGGATAAAGAATGTAAACAAAGATTTATTCTATATAAATTAAGTAAGAGAAAGAACGTAAAAGTTTACGCTAAATGGATACCGTTAACCGACGGCGAAGTTACCGTTGAAACGAGCGTTACTTTGGACGACTTGTATAAAGCTTTAAGAACAGCTCTCGACGATTATCAAAAAGTTGGCTTCGGTATAGGGCTAACCAAAACGGAAGAGATTGGCAGAATAATAATCAGCAACGACAAAGTAAACGTTTACTTGAAAGGCGATGTAGACAAGTACACGGCTATGGGTTACGAATTAGCTACCGCTACCGTTGACGAAGTAAAAGAAACGCCTATGAAGATAACCGTCAAAGACGAAGAACAGTTGTATAGAGCGTTAGAGCTTATAGACCACGTTATGTCCGAAAACGGATTCTCCGCAAAAGACGGTGAAGTACAAGACTTTGACGATATTACCGACGAGGAAAGAGAGAACGGTTACGTATTTGCCATTGAAAACGAAGTTGAGGCAACCACTATGAAAGACTTCTTCGAAGTTATGAGAATGGAAGCTAAATCTTACGTTTTAATGGGCGATAGCGGAACGCCGAGAGATATGAACGGTAAGTATATCGTAAAAGCCAAATTAAGCGAAGACAAGATAGACCTATACTTGCCTTACGACAACGGAGAAGCCGAAGACGTTTCTGCCGACGCTTTGTATAAAGACGTACCTGCGCATTACGAGGTTACCGATAAAGACACTTTAATAAAAGCGTTAAAGGTTATTTCCGAAAGTATGACTTCTATCGGAATGAAGAAATATCCGAGGAACGCAAGTCTTATGAAGCAGTCTGGCGAATCCGTCAACGCATTCGGTTACAAGATAAGATTTAACTAAAAAACAAAAAGATTTTTCACCTCTCCT
>CAZRMT010000025.1:0-19861 GCA_964601265.1 uncultured Christensenella sp. | reverse complement strand
GCTAATTGCCCGAAAATGAAAAACCACCAGCTAGGCTGGTGGATATTTATTTATGCGGAAAATATCTTATACAAATTGTATAAACTTTTAATAAAAGACAATAAAATTTATATTATCAAAAACCTATTGATTTATTTAACTTTTTCTTTTCTAAGTGTTGCGCTTAGTTTAATAATTCACTTACGCAAAAAGAAAGGACGGATAAAAATCCGTCCTCTAAAAATTTGTTGTTTACATTAATTACCCTTTCTACCGAATATTTTTCCGATCGCACCTTTTATCCTATAAAGTCCGAAAAGAAACGGGTTTTTATAATGCATTTTTTTTAAATATTCTATTCTTTCTTTTTCTGATTTTTCAACACTTAATCTATCTATTTTTATAATTCCACGGGCTGAAAAATCAAATTCTATTCCGTTATCTTGTAAAAAATTTACGCAAGAATCCATCCATTTCCCTTGTGCAATTTGATGATAAAAATCAACGTTAAAAACTTTTAGTCTTTTGTGGTCGTTGCCAACCGTCAATTCGTTATAGGTTCTATTGTATTCTGAGAAAAACTTTTTTCTTGTAAAATACGTTTTTTTAGAACCGTTTAATTCAAAATCCCAAGGAGAATCGTTTTCTCCTAATATTTTCATTAAAAAATTTTTGTTCCAAATCGAACAAGATGCGTTTACTTTATAAATTGCAAAGGGGTGAATTTTATACAAACAAGATTTTTTATCGTAATAACTAGGAGTAGCGAATAACATGTCTGTTAAATAAAGGCAAGCAAAATTTTTTATTTTGTCAATGCGGGATAAAAGATTTTCGACTTGGCTGTTAATTACGTTTTCTTCAAAATAAAAATCGTCTAGCATAAATAAAACGTATTTCGTTTTAATTTTTTCCAAGTTAAGATACAGTCGTTTACTCCAAGCGTAGTCCGTTTCTTTATTTACTGTGTAACATTTTATGTCAAAAGAGGGACAACTAAAAGTTTCTTTTTCCGTGTTTAAAACGATTTCATACGGACAATCTGCCCATTTTTTTTCAAACATTTGAAAAAATACGGGCAAAATATCCAAATATTTATCGCACGAGTTAACAAGGATCGTAAGTTCCGGTTTTTGGGATATTTTTTTAAAAGTTTTTTTTGATTTCATTTTTTTATTAATTATTTTTTATGAAATTTTATACCAAAGAAGCCTTTTACAATAAAAAACAAACCGTAAAGAAACGGACTCTCATAATGTCTTTTTTTGTAATATTCTTTACGTTTTATTATATGTTCGGTAGTTATTTCAGTTGATTCAATAATTCCACGGGCTAAAAAATTAAATTCTATTCCGTTATCTTGTAAAAAATTTACGCAAGAATCTATCCATTTTCCTTGCTTAATTTGGTGGGAGAAATTAACGTGAAAAACTTTTTGTTTTTCTTTATCGTTACCGAGTATTAATTCACTATATGTTTCGTTATACTGAGAGTAAAATCGTTTATTTGTAAAAAAAGTCCGAATAAAAGCTTTTTCTTCAAATTCCCAAGGATTTTCTTTTGGTCTTAAAATTTTCATTAAAAATTTTCTATTCCAAATAGCACAAGTCGCATTTGCTTTATGCTTTGCAAATGGGTGTATTTTATATAAAGAAGATTTTTTATCGTAATAACATGGCGAAGTGTTGTAAAATAAATCGGATAAATAAAGGCAAGCAAAATTTTTTATTTTGTCAATGCGAGATAAAAGATCTTCGACTTGGCTGTTAATTACGTTTTCTTCAAAATAAAAATCGTCTAGCATAAATAAAACGTATTTCGTTTTAATTTTTTCCAAGTTAAGATACAGTCGTTTACTCCAAGCGTAGTCCGTTTCTTTATTTACTGTGTAACATTTTATGTCAAAAGAGGGACAACTAAAAGTTTCTTTTTCCGTGTTTAAAACGATTTCATACGGACAATCTGCCCATTTTTTTTCAAACATTTGAAAAAATACGGGCAAAATATCCAAATATTTATCGCACGAGTTAACAAGGATCGTAAGTTCCGGTTTTGAAAAATATTTTTTCACAGATTTTTTACACATTGTTTTCTTCCTTAGATATTTTATAATCAATAATCAGTATACTACCATTTTTAAATAAAGTCAAGATTTAATTTGTTTTGAATAGTTTCTATTGCACATACAGAGGCGAAGCAAATTGCTTCGCCTCCAAAAAATTAAAAGCTTTTTGTTTCTTTTTTAGAAATAAGGTTTAAACCTTTTCTTGTTTTTCCGTTACCAAATTTTCTCGACTAAATCAATTATTGAACGCTATTATGGTAATCATCAAAATTGCGACTGCAACTAAAATCAATATATTACAAACGGTAATATGTCCTAAGGAAAATTGTTTTTTCAAAATTTTTATTAAAAAATTATTTAATGTTCCCAAACTTTATCATACGGTCCTTTTCGCCGAATACTACGATATGGTCGTGTTCTTCAAAAAGGTAATCGGCGTCTACCGTGGAAATGATTTCCGATTGCTTTTTAATCATAAGAATGTTGAGTTTGTATTTTTTTCTTACGTTTACGGATAAAACCGTTTTTCCCACCCAATCGTCTGGGATTTCCGTTTCGAAAATGCAGTGCGTTGAATCTATATCGAAAAAGTCGTAAACGCTATCCGTGTTAACGGTAACGGCAAGTTTTTCGGCGCAGTCTTTATCGGGATAAACCACTTCGTCGGCGCCGTTTTTAAGCAAGAACTTCTTTTGAATATCGGTAGTTGCCTTGCTTACCACGTATTGAGCGCCTAGGTCTTTCAAAAGCGACGTGATTTGAAGAGAGGATTGAAAATCGTCCCCGATTGCCACGATACACGCGTCGAAAGAGGGGATATCGAAAGATTGCAAGTTGTCTTCGTTCATACAGTCCGCCGACAGCGCGTGCGTAAACAAGTGCGCAAATTGGTTTATCTTGCGTTCGTCTTTATCGACTACCATAACCTGACTGCCCGTTTTAAGCAGTTTGTTTGCAAGGGTGAACCCGAATTTACCTAATCCTATCAATAAAAAAGATTTCATAAAAGCTCCTTATTGCGGTTTTTTTAAAAAAGATAAATCAGCCTATTAAAACGCTGTCTATCGGTTTTTTAACGTCGGAAGCGTTGTTTTGGTTGCCTAACGCCATAGTAACGGTTAAAATTCCCGCTCTGCCCATAAACATAAGTAAAACGAGTACTATTTTGGAAAGGGGAGCGAGCGTTGAAGTAAAAGTAACTCCGCCCACCGTCGCCGAGCAACCCACCGTGCATATAGCCGAAACCGTATCGAACAGCACGTACTTTAACGAGTTAAACGGATTTTTCGCCTCGAACAAAGAAATAAGAACGACGGAAAGAAGTATCAGCGCGATATAGGTAAAAATAACCGCAACCGCTTTAATAAATAACGCTCGGTGAATTCTTTTATTGCCTATTTCTATATCGTCTTTGTTTTTAAACACGCTTATCATTCCGAAGAACAACACGGCAAGGGTAGTAACTTTAACGCCTCCCGCAGTAGAACCTGAACCACCGCCTATAAACATTAAAACAAGCGTTAAAAGGTACGAGGGTGAGGAGAGGGAACAAGCGTCCACAACCGTGTAGCCTGCCGTTCTCGGCGTTACTGAATTAAAAAATCCTATAAGCAGTTTTTGCCAAAAGTTATATCCCGACAAAGCGGAAGATTTATAATCGAATACAGTAAACAAAATCGTCGGAATTACCACTATAACGGCGTTTACCGTTAAAACGATTTTTGTATGTAGCTGAAATTTAGAGGGTTTGAATTTACATTCCGCAATATCGTTCCAAACGATAAAGCCTAGCCCCCCGAGCAAAATAAGCAAAGAAATCGTAATTAAAACGACGGGGTCGGTTGCGTATTCGGCAAGAGAAACGAATTTTGCGTCGGTTTTTCCGAGTAAATCGAACCCTGCGTTGCAAAACGCCGAAATCGAGTGAAAAACGGCGTAATACACGCCCTTTAAGCCGAAGTCGGGAATAAACCTTATCGCCAAAATACACGCCCCTAAAAGCTCGAAAATGCCCGTGCCTATAATTATGCGTTTAAACAGCGGTTTTAAGTTTTTAAGGCTCGTTTCCCCCGAGGACTGCATTAAAAGGTTTTTTTGGTAAAGCCCCATATTTCTTTTAAGCAGAAAAAATCCGAAAGAAACGAAAGTCATAAACCCTATTCCGCCGATTTGGATTAAGCACAGTATTACTATTTGTCCGAAAATCGACCAGTGCGTGGCGGTGTCGTAAGCGATAAGTCCCGTTACGCAAGAGGCGCTTGTCGAAGTAAATAAAGCGTTAATAAAAGTCGTGCGTTCGCCTTTTCGGGTTGCAAAGGGCAATACTAAAAGTAAAGAGCCTAGCAAAATAATAAGCGTATACCCGATTAACAGAAACTGCCACACGGAAAGTTTATTGTTCTTTTTCATATTCTCGTATTATACTACCGTCGTTTTTTAAAGTCAAACGAAAATCATAATCTTAAAAGGTTTGTTAAAGGCGAAAAAATAAAAAAACAACGCAAGAATTTCTTGCGCTGTTTATGGTGTCGAGAATGAGACTTGAACTCACACGGATAATCCATACGCCCCTCAAACGTACGCGTCTACCAATTCCGCCATCCCGACAGGACTTTTATTATTATACTTATAATCTTTTTTTTTGTCAACAAAAAATCGTAATTTCTTGATAAAAAAATATAAATATGGTATTATATCTAAAAAGCGACAAATAAAAACGGAAAAGTCGCAAGGAGAATAAATGCAAGAGAACGAAAACGAAGTGTTTTCCGTCGAAGAAAACGAAAAATCTTCTAGTCTGCCTTTCGGCGAGTTTACGTCGGAAGAAAAAGAAAACGAAACGCCCATCGGCGATAAAAAAAGCGAAAAAACCGAAAGTTTTACAACGCCGACGCCTTCGCAAGTCGTGATAATCGGCGAAAAATACGAAAATCCTATGGAACAAAAGGTAAAAGAGTATAGAAATTCCTCAAAACAAAGGTGTTTGGTTTTTTCTTTACTCGGTCTTATTTTGTCTGTTTTTTACGTCGGGCTTGCCTTTACGATAACCTCTGCGGTTATGAGTATTCCACTTATGAAAAACAACAAAAAGAGTTCGCTTTTAAAGTGGAGTACGGTTTGTAATATCTCGGCTATTATAATAGAGGCGATATTGATATTTACCAGATTATATTTTGCTTAAAACCGCTTATAATTTTTCCGTAAACAACCCAAAATATAGGTATGGACAAACGGAAAGAATTATTGCTCGGCTATTTAAACGGAATATGTTCTTTAAACGAGTACAAAATAATAAATTTAAGCGAAATCACACTGCTTAACCCTCTTTTTTCGGACGAAGAAACGGCGAAAAAGGCGGTAAAAAGTCTTGCGGACGAGGACTACGTCAAGGTGAAATTCTTTGACGGAGAACAGTACTGCATTTCGGCGACGGTAAAGGGAAAAAGTTTTTTCGAAAAAGAACGAGCCGTTAAAAAAACGGAGAAAAAGGAAAAACTATATGTATTTTTGGCTTCCTTTTGCGGAAGTTTTTTGGGCGGTTTGCTTATTTTTGCGTTACTTTTTATAGGTAGAAAATGTTAAGCAAAAAAGAAAACGCCGTTATGAGCTTTTTATTTTCGCAGTGCAAAAACAAGGGCGATTGTTTAATTTCCGAGCAAGAAATAATAATCGGGGTGTCGCACAAGGTAAAACTAGGCGAAAACGACTTAAAAAAGACGATGGAGTCGCTTTTTCAAGACGGTTATATCGACTTTGTTTATTCTGACAGAAAGGGTGAAAAAATGCTTGTTGTCAAGCTTTTGTCTAGGGGTAATTCTTATCCTAGGGAAAGGGTTCAGCAATATAGAAACGTCAAGTTTAAAATTTTTTGGGCGGTTATAGGCGCGGGAATTTCATTTATTTTAGGAAAAATACTTTTATACGTTTTCAAATGAGGATATGAAAGAATTTATTTTACACAGCAAATTTAGCCCCACGGGCGACCAACCCGAGGCGATAGAAAAATTAACCGAGGGAATAAAGGACGGATTAAGAACGCAAGTCTTGTTGGGCGTTACGGGTAGCGGAAAAACTTTCACTATGGCAAACGTAATAAAGAACCTAAACAGACCTGCGCTCGTTTTGGCGCACAATAAAACCCTTGCGGCGCAACTCTGTAACGAATTCCGCGAGTTTTTCCCCGAAAACAAAGTAGAGTATTTCGTATCCTACTACGACTATTATCAACCCGAATCGTACATTCCGCAGTCGGACACCTATATAGAAAAGGAAATGACGATAAACGACGAAATAGACCGACTTCGTCACGGCGCTACTTCCGCCCTTGCTGAGCGTAGAGACGTCATAGTCGTGTCGTCCGTGTCGTGCATATACGGCTTAGGCGCGCCCGAAGAATACTTTAAACTCGCAATAGAATTATACGTGGGCGACGAAATAGGTATGGACAAGCTTATCTTGAGGCTAATCGAAAACCAGTACGCAAGAAACGATGTAGGCTTTTCAAGGGGAACTTTCAGGGTTCACGGCGACGTTTTGGATTTAATTCCCGCGTCTTCCGAAGAAAAGATTATAAGAATAGAGTTTTTCGGCGACGAAATAGACAGAATTTGCGAGGTTGAACTCGTCACGGGAAAGGTTATATCCGATTTAAAGCACACCGTAATTTTCCCCGCAAGCCATTACGCCGTAGAGCGTGAAAAAATGAAAAACGCGTTAAACGCAATAAAGCGTGACGCAGAGGACGAGGCAAGGGCTTTTAAAGAGAGCGGAAAGCTTTTAGAGGAAGAAAGGCTTTCTCAACGCACCGCTTACGACGTTGAAATGATGAACGAAATAGGGTATTGTAGCGGGATAGAAAACTATTCCCGTTATTTCGACGGAAGAAAAGCGGGGGAACCGCCTTTTACCTTGCTCGACTATTTCCCCGACGACTTTGTTTTGTTTATCGACGAAAGCCATATGACCATACCGCAAATAAGGGCTATGTACAACGGCGACAGAGCGAGAAAGGATAATTTAGTCGGCTACGGTTTTCGTTTGAAATCGGCATACGACAACAGACCTTTAACTTTCGACGAATTCAATCAAAGAATTTCCCAAGTAATTTGCATAAGCGCAACCCCCGCCGAGTACGAGCTGAAACAAGCGGGGCAAGTGGTGGAGCAAATAATTCGCCCCACGGGGCTTGTCGACCCGAAAATCGAAATAAGACCGAGCAAAAACCAGATAGACGATTTAACGGACGAAATAAGAAAAGTTACGGCGAGAAACGCTAGAACGCTCGTTACCACGTTAACCAAAAAAATGGCGGAAAAGCTTTCCGATTATTTTAAGGAATGCGGAATGAAAGTCCGCTATATGCACAGCGAAATAGACACTTTGGAACGTATAGACATAATAAACGAATTAAGGCGAGGCGACATCGACGTTTTAGTCGGGATAAACCTGTTAAGAGAGGGGTTGGACTTGCCCGAAGTGGAACTCGTTGCGATAATAGACGCCGACAAAGAGGGCTTTTTAAGGAGCGAAACGTCGCTTATACAAACGGTGGGCAGGGTTGCAAGAAACTCAAACGGCTATTGCATAATGTATGCGGATACCGTTACGGGCAGTATGAGGCGTGCAATCGACGAAACGGAGAGAAGAAGAAAAATTCAACAAGAATACAACGAAAAACACGGTATCGTTCCCAAAACGATAATCAAGGAAATCGTAAACACGCTCGATTTTTCCGAAAAAAAGAGAAAGTCGGAAGATATAGCCTACAAGGACATTCCCGACGAAATAGAAAAGCTTACCGCCATAATGAAAGTACATTCGGCGAATTTAGACTTTGAAAAATGTATAGAGATACGGCAGACGATAGCCGAACTTAAAAAGAAACTACGGGGCAAATAATGGACGAAATAATAATAGAGGGAGCAAGAGAAAACAACTTAAAAAACGTAAACCTAAAAATCCCGAGAAATAAGCTCGTCGTCTTTACGGGCGTGTCGGGTAGCGGTAAATCAACTTTGGCTTTCGATACGATTTTCGCCGAAGGGCAAAGACGGTACGTGGAAAGTTTATCTAGTTACGCCCGTCAGTTTTTAGGGCAATTCCAAAAACCCGACGTAGACAAAATCGAGGGACTTTCCCCCGCCATTGCGATAGACCAAAAAACCACTAACAACAACCCCCGTTCCACGGTCGGAACGGTTACCGAAATTTACGATTATTTAAGGCTGTATTACGCCCGTTGCGGAACGCCTTATTGCTATAAATGCGGTAGAAAAATAGAGCGTCAGTCGGTTGACGATATAGCGGATAAGGTTTTGCAAAAAGAAACGGGGACTAAAATAATAATCAAGTCGCCCGTAGTAAGAGGTAGAAAAGGCGAGTTTTCAAAGCAACTTTTATCTTACAGAAAAAGCGGTTACGTAAGGGTGGAAATAGATAAAATCACCTACGATTTATCCGAAGAAATCACGCTCGATAAAAACGTAAAACACGACGTTAACGTAATTATAGACCGACTTGTGGTAAAAGAGGGGATAGAAAAAAGGCTGTCTGCTTCGCTTGAAACGGCGATAAAGCTGGGCGAGGGGTTGGTGTACGTGTCGTCGGACGGCGTGGACGAATTGTTTTCCACCAAGTACGCTTGTCCCGACTGCGGTATCAATATAGAAGAGCTTGAACCGAGGCTTTTTTCCTTTAACAATCCCTCGGGCGCTTGTCCCGTGTGTAAAGGGCTTGGGTACACTTCTAAAATTTCCAAAGAAAAGCTTATAAAAAACGGTGAAAAAAGCTTAAACCAAGGCGGACTTTCCATAACCGGTTGGAATATCGACACGGGTAAATTCGTGCAAGCCTATTTCAGGGCTTTATCCGAAAAATATCATTTCAGTTTAAATACGCCTATTAAGGACTTGCCCGAAGAAATTATGGACGTGCTTTTATACGGAACGAACGGCGAAGAGCTTGACTTAACGTATAGTTCACGCACTTTTTCGGGTAACTACAAATCGGCTTTCGAGGGCGTTATTCCTAATTTAGAGCGTCGTTACAAGGAAACCACAAGCGACTACGTAAAGGGCGAAATAGAGCGTTATATGGAGCTTTGCGAGTGCGAGGAATGTAACGGTAGAAGATTAAAAAAGGAAGCGCTTTCCGTTAAAGTGGGCGACAAGGACATTATCGAGCTATGCGATACGTCGGCTAGCGATATTTATTCTTTCGTAAAAAACACGTCGCTTAAAGGGGCGAAAAAGAAAATCGCCGAGCCGATAGAAAAGGAGATTAAAGCAAGACTGCAATTTTTAATAGACGTCGGGCTAGATTATCTCACTTTGTCGAGAAGTTCTTCCACGCTTTCGGGCGGAGAAGCGCAACGAATAAGACTTGCCACGCAGATAGGTAGCGGACTTACGGGCGTATTGTACGTTTTGGACGAGCCAAGCATAGGACTTCATCAGCGTGACAACGAAAAGCTTATAGCAACGCTCAAACGGTTAAGAGATTTAGGAAACACTTTAATAGTGGTCGAACACGACGAGGACACTATGAAAAACGCCGACTATATCGTAGACGTAGGGCGTGGCGCGGGAGTGTTCGGCGGAGAAATAGTCGCAACGGGTACTTGGCAACAAGTCGCTCAAAACGAAAAGTCCGTCACGGGCGATTATCTTTCGGGCAGAAAGAGTATTCCCGTTCCCTTTTTAAGGAGAGAACCGAACGGAAAATTCCTTACGGTAAAAGGCGCAAGGCAAAACAATTTAAAAAATATCGACGTATCTTTTCCCGTGGGGCTGTTTACTGCCGTAACGGGAGTGTCTGGTAGCGGAAAAAGTTCGCTCGTCAACGAAATACTTTATCCGTACCTTGCCAACAGACTTAACAGGGCTAACGAGCGAGAGGGTAATTGCGACGAAATCGAGGGGTTGGAATACTTCGATAAAGTTATAAATATCGACCAGTCGCCTATCGGCAGAACGCCAAGGAGCAATCCCGCGACGTATACGGGCGTGTTTACTTATATAAGGGAACTTTTCGCCTCTTCCACGGACGCCAAAGAAAGGGGTTTTACTCAAGGCAGATTTTCCTTTAATATCGCAGGGGGCAGGTGCGAACACTGTTCGGGCGACGGAATACTCAAAATAGAAATGAGTTTTCTTCCCGACGTATATGTTCCGTGCGAGGTGTGTAAGGGGAAACGCTTTAACAGAGAAACGCTTGCCGTAAAATATAAGGGTAAAAACATATTCGACGTTTTGGATATGACCATAGACGAAGCGGTTGAGTTCTTTAAGAATATTCCCAAAATTTACAATAAAATCAAATGCTTGCAAGAGGTGGGGCTAGGGTATATCAAGCTAGGTCAAAATTCCACTACGCTTTCGGGCGGAGAGGCGCAAAGGGTTAAACTTGCAACCGAGCTTTCAAGGCGTTCCACGGGCAAAACGATATATATTTTAGACGAACCGACTACGGGACTACATTCCGACGACGTTTATAAAATTTTACAGATTTTACAGCGTTTTGCGGACGGCGGAAACACGGTAATCGTGATAGAGCATAATTTAGACGTGATAAAAGTTGCCGACCATATAGTAGACCTCGGATACGAGGGCGGACAGCGTGGCGGAGAGGTTATAGCTTTCGGCACGCCCGAACAAGTTGCGTTAAACGAAAAAAGCTACACGGGGCAATTTTTAAAGAAAATTTTATTCAAGGAGAATAACGATGAGTGAAAAACCTTTAACCAAAAAACAAATCAAGCAAGAGCAAGAAAAACAAATACGAGCAAAAATGGGCGAAAAGGCTTATGCGCAAAAGCAAATTTCACGTAAAACGTCGCTAATCGAAATGTACAATTTCGTAACGATTTTTTTGCTTTTCGGTATGGGCATAGGAACGCTTACCTTCGTTTTGTTTAACTTGATAGACAAAAAGGTTTATAATCTCGTTTGTTTGATAGTCTGTTCGGTACTTTTTTTGGCTTCTATCGTCTTTTTCGTTTTGTGGAAGACGGTTTACATAAAAAAATTAAGACGAGAAATAGAGGCAAGCAGAAAAATTATTAAGGAAATCACCGATAAAGAAAACGAAAAGCAACTAAAAATAGCAGAGCATATGAAACGCCAAAGAAAGGACGTAATTTAGTTTTTGCGGTAAAACGCTTTCGTTTCGAAGTTTTTTGGGTAAAAATATATTTATTTTATATATATTAAACGATTAAGTAATTGACAAAACTCGGTTTGTTTGTTAAAATTTAATACGTATTGAAAAAATGCGGGTTTTTGCCCGAATGGGAGATAGAAATGTATCAATCGACGTTATACCGTACGCAAACCAACGATAAATTATCCGAAAAGGATATAGGCAGACAAGTTAAAGTTGCGGGGTGGGTTGAAAATATCAGGGACCACGGCGGAGTATCTTTTATAGATTTAAGAGACGCTTACGCTCAATTACAAGTAGTTTTACGCAATACCGATTTACTTAAAGGTATAAAAAAAGAGGACTGTATTTCCGTTGAGGGCGTTATCGAAAAAAGAGACGCAGAGACGTACAACCCGAAAATCGCAACGGGAACTATCGAGCTTAACGCTAAAAGCATTACCGTTTTAGGCGAAGTTACGGAGGCGCTTCCTTTTGAAATTGCCACCAGCGACAACGTAAACGAAGAAGTAAGGCTTAAATACAGATTTTTGGATTTAAGAAATAAAAAACACCACGACAACATCGTGTTCCGTAGCAACGTTATAGCGTTTATAAGAAACAAAATGACCGAAATGGGCTTTACCGAAATTCAAACGCCTATTTTGTCGGCTTCCTCTCCAGAGGGTGCAAGGGACTATATAGTTCCTTCCCGTAAGCATAAAGGTAAATTTTATGCACTTCCCCAAGCACCGCAAATTTACAAACAACTTCTTATGGTTTCGGGGTTCGACAAATACTTCCAAATAGCTCCTTGTTTTAGGGACGAGGACGCAAGAGCGGACCGTTCTCCGGGCGAATTTTATCAATTAGACTTCGAAATGTCTTTCGCTACTCAAGAAGACGTTTTTGCCGTCGGACAAGAGATTTTAACCGCGGTATTCAAAAAGTTTGCTCCCGAGGGCGCAACCGTTACCGACGCTCCTTATCCGATTATAAGCTATAAAGAGGCAATGCTTTCTTTCGGTTCGGACAAACCCGATTTAAGAAATCCTTTAAGAATAATAGATTTAACCGAATTTTTCTCCCGTTGCACGTTCGGAGCGTTTAAAAATAAGACCGTAAGAGCCATAAAAGTCGCAAAAAGCGAAAAAATGACCAAAGGTTTCTTTGAAAAGATGTTATCTTTTGCTCAAAGTATCGGAATGGGCGGTTTAGGATATTTAGAGGTGCTCGAAGATTTATCTTATAAAGGACCTATCGACAAGTTTATTCCCGACCCCTTAAAAGTAGAGCTTAGAGAAACGGCGGGATTGAACGTGGGCGACGTTATTTTCTTTATCGCAGACAACAAGGACAAAGCTCCCAAGCTTGCGGGCGAAATAAGAAACGAACTCGGCAGACGCCTCGATTTATACGAAAAGAACGCATATCGCTTCTGTTTCGTAAACGACTTCCCGATGTACGAAGCCGACGAGGAAACGGGCAAAATCGGATTTACTCACAATCCTTTCTCTATGCCCCAAGGCGGTTTAAAAGCGCTTAACGAAAAGGATCCGTTAGAAATTTTAGCTTATCAATACGACATAGTTTGTAACGGAATAGAGCTTTCTTCGGGCGCGGTTAGAAACCACGATTTAAAGACCATGGTCAAGGCTTTTGAAATCGCAGGTTACGGCGAAGACGTGTTAAAAGCCAAATTCGGTTCTTTATATAACGCCTTTAAGTTCGGAGCTCCGCCTCACGCAGGAATGGCTCCCGGCATTGACAGAATGTTGATGATTTTGAGAAACGAGGAGAACATTAGAGAAGTTATCGCATTCCCGATGAATTCCAACGCTCAAGATTTATTGCTCGGCGCACCCAACGACGTAACGGAGTTACAGCTGAGGGAAACACATATCAAAGTAAGACAATAAAAAAATATTCAGGCAAAAAGCGGATAGCTTTTTGCTTGATTTGATAAAAGGGTATTATGGTTAGTAAAGAAGAAATAATAACTTTGGCAAGACTTGCAAAATTAAAATTCACCGACGAGGAGATAGAAAACTTCACGGGCGAAATGGAAGAAATTATAGATTTTGCAAACAGAATAAACGCTATGAGTTCGGATTCGGAAGAAGTTATAGATAAAGTCGTTCGTTTGGACGATTTAAGAGAAGACGAAATAATAGAAAGTCTTCCGCAAGAAACAATAACTTCCAACGTGGATTCTATCGACGGATTTTTCCCCGTAAAAAGGAGCAACGTAAAAAGATGAAAGACGTAATTTTTTATTTATCGGAGCTTTTGCATAGCGGAAAAATCACTTCGAGAGAGCTTACCGAAAAGTATATAGAAGAAATTAAAAAACTTAATCCCACGCTAAATGCGTTCGTTCGTTACACTTTTGACGAAGCGTTAAAACAGGCTGACTACGCAGACGAGCTTTTGCGTTCGGGCAAGGGCGGTTTGCTTACGGGAATTCCAATGACGCTTAAAGACAACATTTGTACCGACGGAATGGAAACGACTTGCTGTTCTAAAATTTTAAAAGGTTACGTTCCTTTTTACGACGCAACCGCTTGGAAAAAATTAAAAGAGCAGGGCGCGGTACTACTCGGTAAAACCAATATGGACGAGTTCGCAATGGGTTCCACGTGCGAAACCTCTTGTTACGGCACCGCTTTAAACCCTAGGGATTTAACAAAAGTTCCCGGTGGAAGTTCGGGCGGTGTTGCAAGCGCCGTATCCGCTAATTTGGCTCCTTACGGGCTTGGTTCCGATACGGGCGGAAGCATAAGACAACCCGCGGGATTTTGCGGTATAGTAGGCTTAAAACCGACTTATGGGGCGGTTTCTAGATACGGACTTATAGCATACGGTTCTTCGTTAGACCAAATAGGACCGCTTTGTTTAAGCGTTAAGGACTGCGCCGTAGTGTTCGACGCCATAAAGGGAAAAGACGTTCACGATTCCACTAGTATCGACAGCGGTAACGACACTATTTACGATAAACTCGGCAAGGACGTAAAAGGTTTAAAAATCGGTTACGTCAAAGAGTTTTTCGAGGGGCTTGACGAAGAAATTGCAAGCTCGGTTAAAAAGGCGATAGATTTCTACAAAGAAAACGGCGCCGAAATAGTGGAAATATCGTTGCCCACTTTACAAATTGCGTTACCCGTTTATTACATAATCGCTTGCGCGGAAGCTTCTTCCAATCTCGGAAGATACGACGGGATAAGATACGGCTTAAAGGCGGAGCATTATCAAGACGTAAACGATATGATAAAGGAAACCAGAACGCAAGGTTTCGGCAAAGAGGTAAAAAGAAGAATAATGCTCGGAACTTACGTTTTAAGTTCGGGTTATTACGATGCGTATTATAAAAAGGCTAGGGAATTAAGGGTAAAAATCAAAAAGGATTTTGAAAACGCTTTTGCTAAATGCGACTGCATAATCGCCCCCACCGTCCCGAATACGGCTTTCCCGCTTAATTACACGTCGAAAAACGTTATCGAGATGTATTTATCGGATATATACACCGTTCCCGTAAACGTTGCGGGATTGCCTTCCGTAAGTCTGCCTTGCGGAAAAGATAAAAGCGGTATGCCTATAAGTATGCAAATTATAGGAAACGCTTTACAAGAAGAAAAGATTTTAAATACCGCTTACTACTACGAGCAAAATTACGATTGCGGAATAGAAGAGGCGGATATGGGGGTTAAGTTATGAAATACGAAATAGTTTCGGGCTTGGAAACGCACGTAGAACTTGCCACCAAAACGAAAATCTTTTGCGGTTGCACCACTAAATTCGGCGGAAGTCCCAACACGCATTGTTGTCCCGTATGTACGGGTATGCCGGGAACCTTGCCCATTCTCAATAGAGAAGTAGTAAAATTCGCCATTCGCGCTGGACTTGCAACGCACTGTAAAATCAATTTAATCACGAGAATGGATAGAAAAAATTATACCTATCCAGACCTACCGAAATCCTATCAAATTTCGCAGTTCGATAAACCCGTTTGCGAACACGGTTACGTAACGCTTTCTAGCGGTAAGAAAATAGGAATTACGAGAATTCACATCGAAGAGGACGCAGGCAAGCTCGTTCACGAGGGCGGATATACTTTCGTCGACTACAACCGTGGCGGAGTGCCTTTGATAGAAATCGTTTCCGAACCCGATATATCTTCTTGGGACGAAGCGAAAGAGTATATAGAAAAACTTCAACTCATAATGCGTTATATAGGCGTTTCCGACTGCAAAATGCAAGAGGGGTCTATAAGAGCCGACGTAAATATCTCTTTAAGGGAATTCGGTCAAACTTCTTTCGGCACGAGAACGGAAATAAAAAACATGAATAGTCTTTCCCATATAGAAAAGGCTATGCGTTATGAGTACGAAAGACAGTCCGATATTTTATCAGGCGGAGGAAAGGTTGTTCAAGAAACGTTAAGGTTTAACGAGGAGGACGGAACCACTTCTTCTATGAGGGGAAAAGAGGACGCTCAAGATTATAGGTATTTCCCCGAACCCGATATTATCACGGTAGAAATCAAGCAAGAGGAAATAGACGAAATCAAAAAATCTTTACCCGAGCTTCCCGACGACAGGTTTGCCCGTTTTGTCGGAGAAATGGGTTTACCCGTTGCAACCGCTACGCAAATTTTTAAATATAAAAAGGTGGCGGATTATTTCGACGAAGTTTGCAAAAAGGGCGCAACGCCTAAAAACACGGCAAATTTAATAACGGGAACCATATTTTCCCTTTTAGGTACCGAAAACGATAAAGAGCAGTTTAACTTGCCTATTTCCGCAAGCGATTTTGCAAAACTCGTAAAATACGTGGACGACGGCAAATATCTGTTCAACAATGCGCAGAAAACGCTTGTAAAAATGCTTGAAACGGGCGAAAGTGTAGACGAGCTTGTAAAACCCGAAGACGTTGCAGGCTTCCCCGAGAATAAGCTTATAGAGCTTTGTAAGCAAGCCGTGTCTTCAAACCCCGTCGCCGTTGAAAACTTTAAAAGCGGAAATCAAAAAGCGATAAATGCGTTATACGGTTTCGTTATGAAAAACAGTCAAGGCAAAGCCAATATTAAGCGTGCCGAAGAAATCATTAAAGACTTAATAAAATAATTTACTTAAAAGAGCCGAATTTAATCGGTTCTTTTTTGTCCATAAAAAAAGGACGAATAAAAGAGAATTATCCATTTACTAAAAGTGCTTTATTTGATAAAATAAAAATAAATAGTACATATAAGGATATATTGAGAGGTGTCAATATGAGTAAACTTAAAAAGCTTTTAATAGGTTTGTTAGTCGTTTGTTTCACGGTAACGCCGTTATTCTCTTGCGGAGCTTCTTCCGATGACGATAGCTCTATCACGAGTAGTACGCAAAGCCAAACGACTTCCGAAATAGGTCAAGACGACAATTTATCAAAGACTTCTTCTTCGTTAAGTGATATAGAGGAAGAGTCTAAAAAAGACGACGGTCAAGACGAGGACGATAAGTCAAGTGAAGACGATTCTTCTTTAAGTCCTATTCCCGTTCCCGATTCAAGCTCTTCCGAAACTCCTACCGCTAGCACGGGCGCGACTGAAACGCCTTCTACTAGCGAAAGTACGGGCACGTCCGAAACCCCCTCCACAAGCGAGGGGAATTCAAGTTCGTCCGAAACGCCTTCTACCGGCGAGGATAATCCTTCTCAAGGCTCGGGTGAAGAGGAAGACGATACTCAAATTATCAGCGGTAATGTAAGAAATTGCGTAAACGTAAAAGATTACGGCGTAGAGCCTAACTTATGGGGCGTTGACCAATACGATAAATTCCAACAAGCTATCGACACGGGAAAATCCATTTACGTTCCCGCGGGATATTATTACGTTTCGCAGTCGCTTAAATTCCGTAACCAAAACCTTTACGGCGACGGAATGCAACAAACGTATATCATAAGCATCACTACGGATTTATACGAACCCGTTATATGCGTGGGTAGAAGTTGTGCCGTCGAGGATATTTTTATAGGTTACGACAGTAAGATAATTACGGGTGAAGAAACCTATATTCAACGTGTAGGAATAATCACGGGCGACGACTACGACGGCGAAAGCTGGTGTTTACAACGTGGTTCGCAAATAAACCGCGTATGTATAAGCGACGTGGGAACGGGAATTTTATCGGCGGATATGAATAACAGAGAGGGTTATACTTCTTTCTCGGTTTCCTATACCAACTTGGAAATTAGGGATTTTTCGTACAGAGGAATAGATTTTACCGCTAAAACCCGTACGGGCAATGTATTTAGCAACATTTATATGAATTCCAAGTACGAAGTCGATTGCTTATTCAATATGGAGGGCGAAGAAAGCGAAACCTCTATTACACAGCTTAATTTAGAGCATACCAAGGTAAAGAGAACCGCTTTATCGTTAGAGGGTTGTAGAGCGTTAGCCGTTTCTACTATCCATATCGAGGGAATAGAGCTTGGAACGGAAGGGGCTTCGTTCGTATATATTAAAAACTCCGCAGGCACTATCGAGTCGCTCACGATGTATTATTGTGCGGTAGACGCAAATAATTGCAGTTTAATCGAAATAGGCGACGGACTTTACGATATACACGAAACTTGGCAACAATCGCCTCCTGCGGTAATGTCTAAATTGCGTATAGGCAACTTGCATTTAAAGGGTATACACGACCCGAATACGGGAATTCACGGAACTTGGAGAACGACCATAGGTTTAAACGACCTCGTGGGCTTTAACTTCATAAAGAGAACTAACGGCGCTCAAGGGGATTATAAAGTAATTATTTACAATTACGTTTATTACACCTATCAACAAGATTCCGCCAAATTTAACAATTTTGCAACCAGCGGAAACGTAAGCGTAGTATTCCCCGAGTATTGATTTTGTATAATTGATTAAAAGACATACTTTTTTTAAGAAAAGGTGTGTTTTTTAGTTGTTAAGGTGATAAAATACAAGAAAAAGGAGTAAATTATGAGTTTTATCAAAAAAACTTTGGTTTTTTTATTAGTAATTTGTTTTTCGTTAATTCCGTTGTTTTCTTGCGGAGCTTCTTCCGAGGAAAACAGTTCGTCGAAATCTAGCGTTAACGAGTCCTATTTAAGCAGTATTTCGGCAAGTAGCGGTCATTTTTCCGATGAAAAAGCCTCATCGTCGAGTTCTTCGGATACGGAAACGTCTGTGTCTAGTGAAAGTTCTTCCGATATAAAAGTAGACACGTCGTCTAGCGAAAAAAGTTCTTCTACTGCGACTGAAACGATTTCTGGCAGTAGTTCTTCGTCTACGGAAACGTCTTCCGCAAGCGAAGGGAATTCTAGTTCGTCCGAAACGCCTTCCACAAGCGAGGATAATCCTTCTCAAGGCTCGGGCGAAGAGGAAGAAAACGGCAATATTACTACTGCCAACTTAAGAAATTGCGTAAACGTAAAAGATTACGGTGTAGAGCCTAACTTATGGGGCGTTGACCAATACGATAAATTCCAACAAGCTATCGACACGGGAAAATCCATTTACGTTCCCGCGGGATATTACTACGTATCTCAAACGTTAATGTTGCGTAACCAAAATTTGTACGGCGACGGAATGTATCAAACCTTTATTTTAAGTTTGTCCACTTATAAATACGCTACCGTTTTGTCTTTGGGTAGAACGAGTTCCGTTGAAGACCTTACCGTAGCTTTTGTTCCCGAAATAATTACGGGCGAAGAAGCGTGGGGAGAGCGTGTGGCAATATTAACGGGCGATAATTTCGAAGAAAAAAATAGTAGTTGGTGTTTGCAACGTGGTTCGCAAATAAACCGTGTGGGAATAGGCGACTGCGGAACGGCAATTTGTTCTCGTGATTACGAGGGAACTAATTTAGAGGCGGGTTCTTTTTCAGTATCGTATACCAATATGGAAATACAAAATTTCTCTTATAGGGGCATAGATTTTACTTCGGGAACTCGTACGGGTAACGTGTTTAGCAATATTTATATGAATTCCAAATACGAGGTAGACAGCTTGTTCCATATGGAGGGAGAGGAGAGCGAAACCTCTATCACGCAGTTAAATTTAGAGCATACTAAGGTTAAAAGGTCGGCTTTGTCGCTTGAAGATTGCAGAGCGCTTTCTATTTCGACTATCCATATTGAGGGAATAGAATTAGTTCAAGAGGGAGCCTCTTTTGTTCACTTTAAAAATTCTTCGGGCGTAATAGATGCGTTAAGCGTTTATTACGTTGCAATAGACGCCGATAACTGTAGTTTAATTGACGTTGGCGACGCCGTTTACGATATACACACTTCTTGGCAACAAACTCCGCCCGCAGTTTTGACGAAATTAAAAATAGAAGTCTTGCACGTAAAGGGTTTACACGACCCGAATACGGGAATTCACGGAAGTGACAGGACTACTATCGGTTTAAGCGATTTAGTCGGATTTAATTTCGTAAAGAGAGCGGACGGAGCAAAAGGCGACTATAAAATCAATATATACAGTTACGTATATTACACCTATCAAAACGATGTTGCCATATACCAAGCCTTCCCGACCTCGGGCAATATAAACGTAGTTTTTGATTAAACAATTAAAACCCCATTAACGTAACCACAACGTTAAAACAGCAAAAGAACCGCTTTTCAGCGGTTCTTTTGTTATAAGTTTTTAAAAGAAAATATATT
>CAZRMT010000024.1:0-19919 GCA_964601265.1 uncultured Christensenella sp. | reverse complement strand
TTAACGCCTTTCCGGGGTCGTTGGTGTGAACGTGAACTTTTACGAAAGACAAGTCTCCTACAACCAAAACGCAATCGCCTATACTCATAAGATATTCTCTTAATTTATCTATGTCTGCAATTGTCGTTCTTCTTTTAAGGTTAATAATGAAAAATTCAGTACAATAGCCGAATTCTATGTTGCCCAAATTAAATATGTCGGCGTGGTCGTCGTCCGAAAAACTCTCGTTTTTGGGCTGTTCTTCTTCGACTAAATCTCCGCCTTGAATTTCTTCGCCCAAAATCGCCATGTTCATACCTTTGAACACGGTCATAAGTCCCATTCCACCGGAGTCGACAACGCCCGCTTTTTTCAAAACGGGTAAAAGTTCGGGAGTAGAAGCTAAAGCTTTATCGCCTGCGTCAAGCACGCCCTTAAAGAAATCCTCAAAACTTTTAGCCTTGCAAGTAGAAGCGTACTCGCCCATTAACCTACAAACGGTAAGCATTGTTCCTTCTTTAGGTTTCGAAACGGCGCCGTAAGCAACTTGCGTTGCGTTTTTCATACCCTTTGCAAACGTCTTGGTGTCAATCTCTTGAACGTCACGCAAGGTTTTACAAATTCCCGAAAGCACTTGTGATAAAATAACGCCCGAATTTCCTCTTGCGCCTCTTAACGCACCCTTGGAAATTGCGTCCGTCATTTCGCTTATTCTGTTTGTTTTTACAGTCTTTAATTCCTTTATTGCCGACTGCATAGTCATAGACATATTCGTTCCCGTGTCTCCGTCCGGTACGGGGAACACGTTCATCGCATCTATTCTATCTCTATTTATTTCCAACAATTTAGATGCCATTGTCATCATTTTAGAAAACATAGCACTGTTAATCGTTTTAATCATTTAAAAATAATCCTCCGAAAAGTGTCAGAGCTTTACGCCGATTATATTAACGTCAACGTTTTTGACAATCATTCCCGTAAGTTTTTCAACTTTATATTTTATAGACTCTTTCAAGCTTTCCGCCACGGCAGAAATAGAAACGCCGAACTTAATTATAACCGACACTTCTATACTTATTCTATCGCCAGTGGTAGAAACCTTTACACCTTTAGTATATTTGTTTTTACGAAAAAGCTCCGACATACTGTCGGTAAAACGAAACGAATCCAGACCGACCACACCGTAGCTTTCGTAACAAGCGTGTGAAACCAGCCTTGCAATCGCTTTATCGGAAATAGAAATTTTACCGTAAATATTACTCGTGTTAACCGACATTAATCTTACTCCTTTTAAATCGTTATGTTAATTTTACAATATATTTGTTTTTTTTGCAAGGTTTTATGACAATTTTAAGTTTTTTTTGCAAAAAAAAATAAAAAAAGCAAAAAATCGGTAAAAACCGTTGCCTTTTTCTTTAAAAAATGATATATTAGTTAGCGTTGAATTCTATGTGGAGGTGAATTGTATGTCAAAAGTTTGTGCTATTTGCGGTAAAGGCAAACTCTCGGGCAATAAGGTTAGCCACTCTAACCGTAAAACTCCCCGTTTATATAACGCCAACGTGCAAAAAGTAAAGGTGGTAAACGAAAAAGGAGTTATCACTTCCGAATACGTTTGTACGCGTTGTTTAAAGGGCGACAAAGTTCAGAGAGCTTAATTTTAATTTAAGATTGTCCTAACGGGCAATCTTTTTTTCTTTAAAAAACGAAGCGTCGAAAGTATCTACTTTCGACGCTTCTTTACTAATTATTTTTTTCTTATGAATATGCGAACTATTTTTGATAAGCACACGGGTAATTTTACACAAATGATTTTCACTTTTACACCTCCGCTTTAATCGTTGCCGTTGTTTACTATCACAAAAATTTTTCCGTCAACCTTGATAAACACGTCGTCGGCTATAGCCACGTTGGAAATACCCAGCGTTGAAGAAACGCTCAACGTTTTCCCCACCGCATTATATTTTAATCCCTCGTTTACTAATATATTCGCATTTTCGCAAAAAGGTACTATCGAAACTGTTTTCCCTTTTACGTTATTAAGCCTAATTTCGTTTTCGATATAAAAAATAACGGAATAATTAGTAAAAGCCTTAACGATAAATCCGCTTTTATAACCTTTTACCAAAACGGCTAAATTACCCAAAAAATGGTCGTCCCTTTTCCCGCCGAAATTGTAAAACTCTATTTCCTTAATTCCGCCTCGCTTAACGGCAAAATCTATTACCGCTTCCCCGTCCGTAAAGTCCTTTTCTTTCGGAAAAATCAAAGCGTTTTCGGGTACGAATTTCAAGGAATCGAAATCGCCTATTACGGCGTCTACGCATATACCCTTTTCACTGCAATACTTATAACCGCCGTCGCACGCAACGATACACGCCTCGGAAAGGTCTATTTCGCCACTATACGGCTCTCCGTTTAAAAAAGCTTTAAGCGTCATTTTCACCCTGTAAATACTTTATTTCTTTTTCGTAAGATTTTGCACCGAATACGGCACTTCCCGCAACGGCAACGTCAACACCTGCGTCAGTTACGGCTTTTATCGTTTCTCTATTAACTCCACCGTCAATTTCAATAAGTATATTTTTTCTGTAAATATCTGCAATTTTACGAATTTCAACAACCTTTTCTAATACGTTTGAAATAAATTTTTGTCCGCCGAACCCGGGGAATACGCTCATAATAACCACCATATCGCAGTACTTAACGGCGTCTTTGATTTTTTCAACGGGGGTATCGGGATTTATAACGGCTCCGCATTTCACGTTTAAAGATTTAATCTTCTTTAAAACGTCAACTAAATTATCTTGACACGCCTCGTAATGCACCGTAATATAATCGGCTCCCGCTTTTGCAAATTTTTCAACGTAATTTTCGGGGTGAACAATCATCAAATGCACGTCTAAAGGAAGCGTGGTTCTTTTTCTTATATCAGCAACCATTTTTATGCCGAAAGTAATATTCGGAACGAAAACCCCGTCCATAACGTCGCAGTGAACAAGGTCTGCTCCACCTTTTTCTATTTCGTTAACTTCTTCCGCCATATTCGCAAAATCCGCCGACAATATGGAAGGCGCTATCATTATTTTTTTCATTGACAACCTCTATCTTTTAGTATTTTTTATTTCGCTATACAATTTTACGTACCCTTCGTACCTTTCCGAACTGACAATCCCTTCTTCGACAGCCTCTTTTACGGCGCAATCGGGTTCGCTTATATGAACGCAGTCGCTATAAAAACATTTAAACGGTTTAAATTCGGGATAATACGCTTTTAAGTTTTTACAATCTATTCCTTCGGAAACGAGCGCGGTAAACCCCGGGGTATCCACGACTTTTATATTGTCCTTTTCGTAAATATAGGCGTTAGTCGTAGTATTTTTTCCTCTAAGAATTTTTTCGCTTAACTGTCCGACTTTAAAGTTTTCACCGAACAACGCATTTAAAATAGAAGTTTTACCGACTGCAGACTGCCCCGTAAAAGCAACAGTCTTTCCCGTTAAAAAGTCTTTTAAATTCGCAATATTTTCACCTGTTAAACTTGACACCTCAAAAATTTTCTCTACAGCTTTTTCATACTTTGTGCGAACGTTTAAAAATTCTATATCCGTTTTATTTACGGTAATTACAGCCTTTGCTCCGCCTTTTATAATATTGGCAAGCATTTTATCGACCACCGTAAAATCGGGTTTCGGTAAAGGAGCTATTACTATATTGACGTAATCCACGTTCGCAACGTTAGGTCTTGTGAAATACGATTTTCTCTCTTCAACAGAACAAATTCTGTTTTGTTTATCCAAACAAACGTAATCCCCGACGACTACCGAATTCTTTCTCATTACGCCTCTTAAACCGCACTCGATAAAGCCGTCTTCCGTTTTAACCGATGCAGTCTGTCCACGCACGGTATACACCTGCCCGATTAACATTTGTCCTCCTTTAAAACTCTGGCTCTTAACTGCCCGCAAGCGCCGTCAACGTCTGCGCCGATTATTCTTCTTACCGTTGCAGACAAACCGCCGTCGGTTAGCTTTTTACAAAAATCTTTTGCCTGCAATTCGCTATCGCCTTTAAGCCCTTTTTCTTTTACGTCGTTTAAGCGTATTAAATTTACGTGACAAGGACGAGAACGAAGAAGTTTAATTAGCTCTTGCGCATGTCTTGGAGTATCGTTTTCGCCTTTTATTAGCGAATACTCGAAAATGTACCTTCTTCCCGTCTTTTTAAAATAAACGTCGCAAGCAGACAATATTTCGGCAATGGAATATTTATTTGCTATCGGCATTATTTTCTTTCGCTCGTCGTCAAACGGAGAATGTAAAGACACCGTTAAATTAAGCGGTATATTTTCGTCGGAAAACTTTAACATTTTATCCACTAATCCGCAAGTCGACAAACTTATATTCCTTGCGCTCACGTTTAATCCGCCCGCAACGGTAACTTTTTTTAAAAAGTCTACCACGTTATCGTAATTGTCAAACGGCTCGCCCATTCCCATTAAAACTATGTTGGTAATTTTTCTCTCGCCTACGCTTCCGCCTAAATACTTATTAACCACGCAAACTTGCGACAAAATTTCTCCGCCGGACAAATTTCTAACCAAGCCGTTCAAAGTGGAAGCGCAAAATGCACAACCCATTCTACACCCGACTTGCGTAGACACGCATTGAGTGTAACCATACTTATATTTCATAAGCACGCCCTCTATTACATTTCCGTCGTGTAACTTGAATAAAAATTTAATAGAACCGTCTTTTGACTGAAAAGCCTTATATATTTCGCAAGGTTCGTCAACGAATACGGAAAGCAATTTTCCCCTTAACTGTTTTGACAAATCCGACATTTGCGAAATAGGAATAGCGTTGTAAACGTTTCTTAACACTTGTCCGCTTCTAAAAGACTTTTCTCCCAAATCGAGCAAATAGTTATTTAGTTGTTCTTTTGATAAATCCGCAAGAATCATATTTTTCTCAACTTACAACAGTAAAACCCCGCTCCGCAACTTATATCGGGCAGATAGGTTATCCCGTATTTTTCTTTATTTCCGTTTAGTTTACTTTCAATTTTTACTTCGACAAAGTCTTTATGACTACCTAAAAACTTTTCTATTATTTCTTCGTTTTCCTCGCCCATAATCGAGCAAGTAGAATAATACAAAAAGCCTCCGCTTTTTAAATATTTACTGCAATTATTCAAAATTTCGGTTTGTAATTGCGTTATTTCAGATAAAGAGCTTTCCTCTCTATTTAAAATTATATCAGGATTATCCTTTACCACGCCCAGCCCCGAACAAGGAGCGTCGCATAAAACGGCGTCGAATTTTTCATTAAAACTTTCTTCGTAAACGGTAGCGTCTTTTTGAAAAACTTCAACGTTTCTTACGCCCATTCTGTTTACGTAAGATTTTATAAGCTCTACCCTATGGTTATGTAACTCGCAAGCGGTTACATTTTTAAATTTTTCCGCCAAATAAACGGTTTTACCTCCGGGAGCCGAACAGCAATCCAAAAGACTTTCGCCTTTATCCACGTTATTGCATATCGCAACCGAACCAATCGACTGAAAGGTGTATAACCCGTTTTCAAAGTCCGAATTTCTTTTAAATCCGTTTACTATAAAAACGTTTTCATACGGAGTACGAACAAAAGAAAAATTCTTTTCGGTTAAGTATTTTTCACCGTCTACGCCCTTTTTAAAACGTAAACAAGTATTTTCTAAAAAACCGCCCAAAATGCTTTCGGTTCGCTCCGTCCCGTACTTTTTAACAAGCCTTTTTACGGCAAACAACGGGTAAGAATATCTTACGGAAACGTTTTCTTCTTCGTTTTTAGGATAATCGATAGTGGTTTGAGAACATTTACGAAGAATGGCGTTTACAAAGCCCGCATTACCGCCTTTGCCCATTTTTTTTAGTAACGCAACGGCAGAATCGGTAACCGAAAAAGGCGTTTTGTTTAAATATTTTATATTATATAGAGCTATTTTTATCACAATTCGCACGGAATTTTTAGGTTTTTTATCGCATAAGCGTGAAATAATATATTCGAGTTCTATATCTTTTTCCACCACGCCGTAAACGATTTTAGTAACCTTTGCCCTGTCCTTTTCTAAAATTTCGGGCGAAAGCAAAGCCTGTTTTATAAACGTTTTATCGGAGTATATTTTATGCAACACAAGATAGCACTCGTAAAATAACACCGTCATAAATCCGCAATATCCCCTACGACCAATTTTCTACCTTGAACAAAATCGGAATAAGACATTCTCTTCGCCCCTTCCGACTGAACTTCTTTTAATGAAACGGCTCCGTTTTTGCAAGCAATCACAAGTCCGCCATTTTTATCGGCGCTAACCACTTGCCCCGCAAGCCCCGCCATAGAACTGTATTCTGCGCTATATATTTTTAACATTTTTCCTTTGAAAAAAGTAAACGCAATCGGCGACGGATTATACGCCCTGATCATTCTTAAAATCTTATCGGCGTCGTCGTTCCAATCTATTTTTGCGTCCTCTTTTTTTATCATTTTGCAAAACGTCGCTTTTTCGTGGTCTTGCTTTGTAAAAGTCGCCTCGCCCTTTTCGATAAGCGCAAGCGTTTCGCAAATAAGACTTGCCCCCATTTCGGAAAGTCTGTCAAAAAGCTGACCGCAAGTTTCGTCTTTTAATATAGCAGTTTTACAAACGTTTACTATATCACCGCTGTCAACTCCCGCCTCTGTTTTCATAATGGTGACGCCAGTTTCTTCATCTCCGTTTAATATCGCCGAAGAAATAGGCGAAGCCCCTCTATATAGCGGTAAAAGGCTTGCGTGTATATTATAAATACCGTATTTCGTAACGTCGATTATCTGTTGAGACAATATCTGTCCGTACGCACAAGTTACCATAATATCCGCATTCAGCTCTTTTATTTCGTCAACGTGTTCTTTAATTTTATCAAACTGCAAAACCTTAATCCCTTTACTTAAAGCAAACTCTTTTACGGGAGTAGGTTTTATTTCACGTTTTCTGCCAAAAGGCTTGTCGGGTTGCGATATTACCGCCACCACGTCGTACCCGTTATTCAGTATCGCCTCTAACGGTTTTACGGCAAAATCGGGAGTACCCAAATATATTATTTTCACTTTCTTTCCTCCCAAACTTCTACGGCTTTATCAACGTAAAGAATTCCGTCCAAATGGTCGTATTCGTGACAAATCGCCCTTGCAAAAAAGCCGTGTGCCGTCAAAGTAAACTTTTCGCCGTTTCTGTTAAAAGCTTCTATTTTTACGGTATTAGGTCTTTTTACTTTTCCCCATTTTCCTTTTACGGAAAGACAACCTTCTTGCCCCAACTGACTACCCGAAGAATACAATATTTTTGGATTGACAAATTCGTAATACCCCGTTTCCTTGGTATCGATGATAAATATTCTTTTTAACAAACCTATCTGAACACACGCAAGTCCCGCGCCGTCCGCTTTTTTTAAGGTGTCTTTCATATCGTCGAGCAAATCGCTTAACTTTTTATCGAAACTTTCAACCTCGACGCTTGTTTTTCTTAAAACGTCGTCGCCTATCTGTACAATATTTCTTATAGCCATAGTTTCTCCTTATACTAAACTAGCAGGATTTTCTTCTAAATAAACGTAAACTTTACTACTGTTATATTTCCCCGCAAGCCCGTAGAATTTATCTATTAAATCCTTGTTTCCGCTTTTAATTCTCATTAAAACTTGAAATCTGAATTTTCTTTTTATGCGTTTTACGGGACTTTTCATTTTATTGAAAAAATAAAATTTTCCCGAATTTTTATCAAACAAATCTTTACACTCTAAATAAAGATTTTTTAGCGTTTCTATCGCAACTTTTTCGTCTTCGCCCTCAACCATAATTCTGACTATATCCGAAAAAGGCGGAAAACCCGTTGCTTTTCTTAAAGCTATTTCCCTTTCGTAAAGCCCTTCGTAATCGTATTTCATCGAAAGCTCTAAAACGGGATTATCGGGCGAAAAAGTCTGCAAAACCACTTTACCTTTTTTTTCTCCCCTTCCGCTTCTGCCCGCAACTTGGGTTAAAAGCTGAAAAGTACGCTCCGAACTTCTGTAATCGGAGAAAAACAAACTCATATCCCCGTCAAGAATCCCTACCAGCGTCACGTTTGAAAAATCGTGTCCCTTGGCTATCATCTGCGTACCGACCAAAACGTCGGCTTTATGCTCGGAAAATTCGTTAAGTATTTTAAAATGCCCGTCCTTGTTTTGCGTGGTATCGTTGTCCATTCGCAAAATTCTAGCCGTCGGAAAAAGTTTTTTTAGTTCCTCGACAACCCGTTGCGTTCCCGTTCCGCCGTAAAGCAAGTTTACGTTTCCGCATTCGGGACAAGCGGTAAGCATTTTATACGCCGTTCCGCAATAATGACATTTAAGCAAATTGCAATCGCTATGATAGTTTAAGGCAACGTCGCACTGTTCGCATTTTGCAACGTATCCGCAAGAAGAACATATAACTTGTTTGGAATAACCTCTCCTATTTAAAAAGATAATGGCTTGTTCGCCTCGTGAAAGGCACCCCTCTATTCCTTGCTTTAAAACACCCGAGTAGCACGAAGGATTACCTCTTTTAACTTCTCTTCTCATATCGGCGCAAATTATTTCGGGGAGAGAACGTTTGTTTATGCGTCGTTCCATTTTAATTAACCCGTATTCGCCGTTTTTCGCCCTTAAAAACACGTCTACAGAAGGCGTTGCGCTACCCATAACTATTTTACAATTATTGTAGTCCGCCCTAAAATTAGCAATTTCAAAAGTGGAATATCTCGGAGAACTTTCGCTATCGTAACTTGAATCGTGTTGTTCGTCAATTACTATAAGTCCTAAATTTTCCAAGGGGGCAAAAATAACGCTTCTTGCGCCTATTGCGATTTTCGCCTCGCCCGAACGCAATCTCCACCACTCGTCAAAACGTTCGCCCTTACTTAAACCGCTATGCAAAATTGAAACCTTTTCTTTAAACCTTGCCCTTAGCAAAGACAACATTTGCGGTGTTAAAGATATTTCAGGGACAGCCATAATAACCGTTTTCCCGTTTTTTAAAGTTTTTTCTATTAGGTTTAAGTAAACTTCCGTTTTTCCGCTTCCCGTAACGCCGAATATAAGGTCGACCTTTTTCCCGTCGCTCGTCACGGTATCTATGGCGTTTGACTGTTCAGCCGTATACACTACCTTTTTTTCGGTTGAGTTTAAAAAGGAATAAGGTAATCTGTTTACTCTCTCTTCCGTTATTTCGACAAGTCCTTTATTTTCCAAAGCCTTAATTGCCGTTCCCGAAAATTTTTCGTTTAAAACGCTTAATTTTTCTTTTTTGACTTCGCTTAAGTAAATCAAAGCGTTTTTTTGAGCCGTTGCGTTACTTTTGATAAGCGATAAATCGAAAGTAATTATAGAAGCGTATTTTACCGTTTTAGCCCTAACTCTGCCCTTTCGCATTTCGGACGGTAAAAACTGCCTTAAAGCAAGCGCTCTCGGAACGTGGTACCGCCCAACCATAAAATCCATTAAGGCAATTATTTCTTTTGTTAAAGCAGGCTTTTCGTCTAAAACACGAATTACTCTTTTTAGTTTGTCTATCGGAAACTCGCTCGTTTCTTTTAGTCCGACGCAAATTCCCTCGATTTTTATCTTTCCGAACGGCACAATAACCCTGCAACCGACTTCTACTTCTTCGGTTGCTAAATAATCGAATATTTTATCTGTTTCGCTTGTCGCTACGTCAACGATTATTTCGGCTATCATACTTAATCAAAAAAATGCCTTTCCGCTAGGAAAGGCAACGTAAATTATTTTGCAACGGTTACTTTACCGCTGAAAACTTCATATGCGGCAGTCGTTAACGGTTTTTGTTTGTCGGGCATTTCAAAACCGGAAGGATTGCCTGCGTTTGCAAGAAGCTCCCTCGCTCTTTTTGAACATATAACGCACAAAGCGTATTTCGAACCTACTTTATCTGCCATTTCGTCTATAGACGGAAAGTTTATCATATATTACCTCCTATTATTCGAGATTTTGAATTTGTTCTCTTATTTTTTCTATTTCGCACTTTAATTTCAACCCTAAATCCGTAATTTCCAC
This sequence comes from uncultured Christensenella sp., assembly GCA_964601265.1. Lineage (GTDB taxonomy): Bacteria > Bacillota > Clostridia > Christensenellales > Borkfalkiaceae > UBA4675. Next base: position 9,832 of record CAZRMT010000024.1, on the reverse strand, counting down.
GTTGCACGCCTTTGAGCAAATGGTGTTGGCTTCACGGTTGAATTCTTGTATTAAAAAGTCAAGTTTTCTACCTGCGGTAACGTCGTCGATTATCTTACGGAATTGACTTATATGACTTTTTAACCTTGCTATTTCTTCGTCGATATTGCTTTTGTCGGCAAAAATAGCCGTTTCTTGCAAAAGCCTTGACTGGTCAATATCTACGCCGTCTAAAAATTTTTGAATTCTCGCTTGCATTTTTTCGGCGTAATCTTGCGCAACCAACGGAGCTTTCTTTTCAATTTCGAGCAAGTACTTTTCTACTTCGTCCACTCTGAAAAGCAGGTTTTCTTTTAACTTTTCACCCTCTACCGCTCTCATTGCGTTAAGATTATCAAGGGCTTGTATCAAAGTTTTTTCAACTATGGGTTTTAACTCTTCTAAATCGTCTTCCGAAAGCGAAGTTTTGCATACGTCGGGCGTACGCAACAGCGAAACAACCGATAAATCGTCTTTTAAAGACTTAAACGTTTGCTTTAATTTTTTTGCGCTTTCCACGTAAGCTTTTGCGATATTCATATCTATTTGCATATCGAAAGGCTTTTCCCTTTTATCGTTAAAGGTTATATATAATTCGCATCTGCCTCTATTTAGTTTAGACGAAATTATTTTTCTTATAGAATCGTCAAGCGCAATAAAACTTCTCGGGTACTTGGGTAAAATATCCAAAAACCTATTGTTTACGGTTTTTAACTCTATAACTATTTCTATTCCGTTTTCACGGTATTCGGCTTTACCGTAACCCGTCATACTGTACATTAAAATCTCTCCGTTCGGTTAAATAATATTACCTACTTATATATAATAACATTATTTTGTCTTTTTTACAAGTATTTTTTCTATTTTATCCTTTAACGTTTATTAAAAATAAAAATTCGTTTTCATCTATTATCTTTAACCCGAGCTTTTCCGCTTTTGCCTTTTTGCTTCCCGCGTCGGCGCCGACTATAACGAGATTAGTGCTTTTTGTTACATCGCTTTGAGCAACCCCGCCCATTTTTTCGATTATTTCTTGCGCTTCTCTACGCTTATAGGAAGAAAGCGTTCCCGTAATTACCACGTTTAGTCCGCTAAATACTCCGCTTGCGACTTGCTCCTTTTCGTCCTCGATTGTCACGCCCAACGAAAATAAAGCGTTAAGCTCTTCTTGATTTTGAGGATTATGAAAATAGTCGTAAATATTTCCCGCAATTATTTCCCCTATTTCGTCTAACGCCAATAAATCTTGTGCCTCGGCGATTTGTAAAGCTTTTATAGTTTTATATTTTTTAGCTAAATCTTTTGCGGTTTTTTTACCCACGCCGTCTATTCCCAAAGCAAAAATAAAGTTTGCTAGTTTCACAGTCTTGGATTTCTCAACGGCGTTTAACAGATTAGAAATTTTTTTATCCTTAAACCCGTCCAACCGAGCCAACGCTTCTTCCGAAAGCTTATATAAATCCGAAAATTTAGTCACGGAATAAACGTCGTATAATTGAGAAGCCGTCATTTCCGAAAACCCCTCTATATTCATTGCGTCCTTTTGCGCAAAATTAGCAAGGTTCGCCACTACCCTCGGTTTACAATTGAGATTTGGACAAAAAAGATTTGCTCCCGTTTCGACAAGCGTCGTTTCGCAATACGGACAAAACGTAGGCTTTTCAACCTCTAAACTATCCTCGTAATATTCGGTAGCCCCCAAGATTTCGGGAATAACCTCGTTACTTCTTCTTATCAAAACCCTACAAGGCTCTTTTATTTTCTTCTTTAATAAATCGTTATAATTGTTTAAAGTCGCCCGTTTTACCGTTGCGCCCGCAAGCTCGACCTCTTCGACTTCCCCGAGCGGGGTAAGTTTTCCCGTTCTGCCGACTTGCCAAAAAACTCTTTTCAGTTTTGTGGTAACTTCTTCCGCCTCGAATTTAAACGCCAACGCCCAACGAGGAAATTTATCCGTTTCGCCTATTTTTTCTCTCAAAGAAAAATCGTCCGCTTTTATAACGGCTCCGTCCGTCAAAACGTCTATTTTTTTTCGCTCTGTTTCTATTTCGGCGATTGCTTCTTTAACTTCCGCAATATCGTTGCAAACACGTAAAAAATCAAAAACTTTAAAGCCTTGCTCTTTTAAGAATTCAACCGCTTGCAATTGCGTTTTTATCTCGCCCGAATCCATATAGTTTACGTCGTAAAAATATATTTCGGGTTTTCTTCTTTCCGTTTCTTTCGGGTCTAAATTTCTTATCGCGCCCGCCACTGCGTTTCTGGCGTTTTTAAGCTGTTCCTTGGCTGTTTTATTGTATTCGTTTAATTGCGAAAGCCTTATTATCGCCTCGCCTTTCACCTCCAAAAGCCCTCTATATGCTATTTTAAGCGGAAAACTTTTAATGGTTAACACTTGTGCGGTAACGTCCTCGCCCACCGTTCCGTTACCCCTTGTCGTAGCTCTGACGAACTTTCCGTCGTTATAAGTAAGGCAAATGGTAAGCCCGTCGAACTTATATTCCACGGTATACTTCGTGTCTATTGCGGTCTTTTTTATTTTTCTATCAAAATCGTCTACTTCCTCGTAAGTTAACGCTTTATCCAAACTGTAAAGGCGATTGATATGGGTATGCTTTTTAAAAGAATCAATCGGTTCTCCTCCGACTCTTTTCGTGGGAGAATCGAACAAAACCGTCCCCGTTTCTTTTTCGAGTTTTACAAGTTCGTCGTACAATTTATCGTATTCCCCGTCCGACACGGTCGGGTTATCCAAAACGTAATACTCGTACGCATACTTATTTAAAAGAGCGACCAACTCTTCCATTCTTTTAATCATCTAATAACTCCATTGGCGCAAATTTTGCAGATAAAGATTTTATTCCTATCCCCTTAAAAGCAACGTCCACAATTAAATTATCTCCGCTATTTTTCGTCGTTATAACGGTTCCTATTCCGAATTTTGCGTGTTTTACCCTTTTACCCGAAACGTATTTACTCGCCACCGCATTGCTCACGGTCGTTTTAGGTTTTATCGTCGCGGTATAGGAGTTTGCAAACCCCGAAATTCTACCGTAACTATTGCCCGAAACCCTTTCGCCGTCGTTAAAGCCGTAATTACGCTCGTAATTTCTTTCGCTTTCGTAAACCCTTTCAACGTTTTCTTTTTTCGGAGCAATCAATCCGCTCTCCCTTAAAAATCGTGACGAAGCCATTCTCTTACGTTCGTTGTACAAAAATCTCGAATCGGAACGGGTTACAAACAGCTTTTCCTTCGCCCTAGTAATAGCAACGTACATAAGCCTACGCTCTTCTTCTATGCCGTTTGCCTCGTCCTCGGCTCTGGAAATCGGAAATATCCCCTCCTCCATACCGCCTATAAATACGGTGTCAAATTCAAGTCCTTTAACTGCGTGAACGGTAGCTATCGTCACGTAATCGTCCGATTCCATTTCGTCCACGTCGGAAGATAAAGTAACGGAAGATAGAAAATCGCTCATATCCGCCCCGGGATTAGCTCTTTCAAACTCTTCTACGGACGACACGAATTCGTCGATATTTCGTATTTTGTTTTCGCCTTCCTCCGTGCTGTCGAATTGAGAATAAAAATCGGTTCTTTTTATTACGCTTTTTATCGTTTCGGTTAATCCTTTCGTTTCTTTATCCACTAAAAGTTCGGCTATAAGCGATTTAAAAGCTAAAATTTTATTTTTTGCTCCGTTTGACAAGGGCGAATCGTTCACCTCGAAAATAGCGTCGAAAAGCGTAATTCCCTCATTGAGCGCATAATCGGACAAGTCCTTTAAAAGCTTTTCGCCTATGCCTCTTTTGGGTACGTTTATTACCCTCATAATGGCTTCGCTGTCCAAGGGATTAACTAAAATTCTTACGTAAGCGGTAATATCTTTTATTTCTTTACGCTCGTAGAACTTAAACCCTCCGAAAACTTTGTAGTTTATATTATATTTTAAAAACTCTTGTTCGTAAGAACGAGTTAATGCGTTTAGTCTTAATAGTACCGCAAAATCGGAATAAGACTTGCCCTCGTCCAGCATTTGTCTTATCTTTAAAGCCGTATAATGAGCCTCGCCCATTTCGTCGTTTCCGCAATAAACCTCAACTTCTTCGCCCTCGATGTTTTTAGTCCATAACGATTTTTGTTTTCTTTCGGTATTGTTGAGTATTAAACGGTTTGCCGTGTCCAATATTCGTTTAGTGGAACGATAATTGCGTTCTAATTTATACGTTTTTACCCCTTTAAACGTCTTTTCGAAATCACGAATATTCCCTATCTCGGCTCCTCTCCAACCGTAAATACTCTGGTCGTCGTCGCCTACCACGAAAATATTTTTATGAACGGAAGCTAAAGCTTTAATTATACCGTACTGGATTTTATTCGTATCCTGAAACTCGTCAACGTGAATATATTTAAACCTTTCGGAATACGCCAAACAAGTTTCGGGACTTTTAATAAACAATTCTTGCGTGTTTAAAAGCAAATCGTCAAAATCCATAGAATTGTTTTCTTTTAAATGCTTTTCATAGGCGTTAAAACATTCGCATAAGATTTTAACGTTACGCATATACGCATTTTCCACTTCATACTCGTCGGGAGAAACTCCTCTGTTTTTAGCGGTAGAAATAACGCCTTTTAACGCTTTTAAAAAACCGTCTTCGGTTATGTTTTTATCTTTAATTATCTTTTTTAATAAAATGTCTTTGTCCGACTCGGAATAGATAGAAAAATCCCTGTTAAAACCTATTTTATCCGCTTCTCTACGCAGAATTCTAACGCACATACTGTGTATGGTACAAATCCACATTCCGTCTACGTTGGAAAAAGACGACAGTCTTTCCCTCATTTCGTTGGAAGCTTTATTAGTAAAAGTTATAGCCAAAATCTGTTCGGGCAATGCAAGTCCTTGGTCAAGTAAATACCTAATTCTACTAGTTAAAACTCTGGTTTTACCGCTACCCGCACCCGCTATAACCAACACGGCGCCTTGCGTGTCTTTTACGGGTAAAATCTGTTCTTCGTTAAGCTTACTTAAATAGTCTTGCATTATACAACCTTCCGCAAATATATACTTATATTTTACTAGTAATATCTTTCTTTGTCAATATAAAATCAACTCTATACTAGTAAAAAGAACCGCTTAATTTCAGCAGTTCCTATTACTTTTAATTAAATTGTACGGTAAATTTACTACCTTTTCCGAGAGTGCTTTCCACGTCAATTTCCCACCCCGACTTATTGCATATTTTTTTTACGACGGCAAGCCCTAAACCGAACCCGCCGTTCTTTCCGCCGTGAGATTTATCCACGGTAAAAAATCGGGAAAAAATTTTATTCAAGTTTTCCTCCGCTATACCTATACCGCTATCCTCTATAATCAATTTTTCATTATCGAGAACAACCCGTATCGTTCCGCCGTCTACGTTGTATTTTATGGCGTTTCTTAATATATTTCCGAAAACCTGATTAACCCTTTCGTGTCGACTTAAAATAATTACGTTTTCTAATATTTCTTTATTTATAACGATATTTCTTTTGTCCGCTTCAGGCTTTAAAGCATAAATAGTTTCTTCCGCCAAAGAGGACACGTTTACTTCGTAAGCGGGTAAATCGTCGTTGTCTATTTCGCTATACTCTATTATACACGCAATTAAACTGCTTAACCGCTGACTTTGGCTATATATCGTTTTATAAGCCGTTTGTCTTTCTTCCTCGGCAAGTCCGCCCATATTTAAAAGCTCGGCATAGCCCGATATGGCGGTAAGAGGCGTATTCATTTCGTGCGTTACGTTTGAAATAAACTCGTCTTTCGACTTGCGAGCGTTTTCAACTATTTCTTTTTCGTTTTTCAACTCGTTTAATTGCATTTTTATGTTTCTGTTACGTTCGTTTAGAATTTCGGCAACGGGCTTTAACTCGAAATAGTCCGTCGTAACGTAATCCCCCGTTACAGCCTCCGAGGCAAGTTTCTTTACGGGCGTTACTATAAAATTTGCAGATAGAACGGCAACCACTATGCACAAAGCTATCATCACGCCAAAAAACGTCAGTAAGTTTGGCAACGTTTTTACAAGTATCATCCAATCCGTATCGGTAAAAATCGCTATTCTTATTAAAAACTCGCCGTCGAAATTTTTACAATAATAACACATATCTTTTCCTAGCGTTGAACTAGCCCTAACGGCAAACCCCTCTCCGCTTTTTAACGCCTTTATAACCTCGTCCCTATCGGAATGGTTGTTCCCGTCGTTTTCGGCAGAGCTGTCCGCTATAACCGTCCCTTGCGAATTCATAAAGGTTACCCTAACCCCGTTTAACTTTTTAGAAAACTTTTTAACCCCTTCGTCGTCAAACGAGTATTCTTCACTGTCAAACTCGTTCATATACACTTTTAAGTATTTTTTTGCGTCGTCTACGGAAGATTTATAGTAAACCTCAGTGGAGGCAAGCCCGAATATTATAACGCTTATCAGCATAATCGTTATCGAAATTAACCATATACGCCATTTCATAATTTATACCCCACGCCGAACACCGTTTCTATTTTCACTCCGAGCTTTCTTAACCTTGCAACGTGATTGTCCAGCGTTCTCGTTTCTCCGTCGTCGTACCCCCAAACGGAAGTAAGCAAAAAATCTCTTGTCAAAACCTTACCTTCATTTACCATAAAAGTTTTTAACAGTTCGAATTCTTTTCTATTAAGCGTAACCGCATTTTCACCGATTACACATTTAAAAGTTTCGGTGTCGAGCGTGATATTTGCAACATTTAGCACGGTAGGAAATTGCCTATCCCTAAGCCGAGCGTTAACCCTTGCCGTTAATTCCAAAACCGAAAAAGGCTTTGAAATATAATCGTCCGCACCCATATTTAAACCGTTTACCTTATCTTCTTCTTTATTTAGGGCGGAAAGCATTATACAGCTTACTTTAGGATATTTTTCTTTTATGAATTTAAGCGCGTCTAGCCCGCTTCCGTCGGGAAGCATAATATCAAGTAGCGCCACGTCGGGAACGCAAGAAGAAAAAGCCTCTTTAAAGCTTTTTAAAGTACAAAAATCCAAACATTCCGTTCCGTTTAGCTTTAATGCGACTTTTACAAGTCCGCTAATACTTAAGTCGTCTTCCAAAATAAAAACTTTGCCTTTCATACCCTGCCTCCTCTTTTATTTTACATTTTTACGTAAGAAATCGCAACGGTTTACAAAAACGATTTTATAGATTTAGCGACGTTAACGTAATGGTCGGCTATCCTCTCAACGTCGGACGATAAAGATAAAAATCTTGCCCCGACTTCCGTCGTACACTCGTTGTTTTCTAAACGTTTTATATGTTTTTCAGCCATAGTATCGGTTAATTCGTCTATTTTTTCTTCGAGCGCAAATACTTGTTCATAGCTATGTTTGTCGCCGTCGCCATAAACCTTTAAAACGTTTTCGTATAAGGTGTTAACCGTTTGTCGCAAATTTTCCAATTCGTTTAGCGCGTTTGACGAAAAAGTGCTCTCCGTTTCTTTTAGTTTTTTAAAATACTCCGTAATGTTCTCGGCGTAGTCGCCAACCCTTTCCAAATCGGAAGCGGTGCGGATAGCGGACGACAAATACGCCCTGTCCTTTTCGCTCAAATCCGTGTTTAACAATTTTACTATAAAGGCGTTTATTCCTTTATTTAAAAAGTTTAATCTTTTTTCGTTTTTTTCAAACTTTTCTTTATTTTTAAAACTTTTTAAAAGTATAGTTTCGCACGCAACGTTAAAATTTTCATTGCTAATTTTTGCCATATCCAAAAGCTCGTTTTTTACTTCCATAGTCGCAATAGAGGGCGTCGCAAGTAAATGTTCGTCTAAATACTTAAACCTTATCTCCTTGTTTTCGTTGGAATTATCGGGTAATATCTTCGTAACGGCTTTTACCAAAAGTCCCGTAAAAGGTAAAATTATTATAACGGTTACCACGTTAAAAAAGGTATGAAACATAGCCATTTGTAACTGCGGAGCATTAGGAAATATTTTCTCCAACAGCGTTCCGTAATTCAATCCGCCAAGTTTCACGAAAAAGTCGGCAATCATAAATATTATTACACCGCTCACGTTAAATAAAACGTGAATTAAAGCCGTCCGCTTTGCGTCTTTATTACTCGTTATTCCCGCCAACAGCGCCGTTATGCATGTTCCGATATTAGCGCCCATAGTTATATAAACGCCTTGGTTTAAGGTTATTAAACCCGTTACGACCATAGTTATAACCATTGACGTCATAACGGATGAACTTTGTATCAACGCCGTTATAAGCGTTCCGATTAGTATCAATAACCAAGGATTTTTAAAAGAGGACAAAAATTCTTTCACTTCTTCCATTTCGGAGAAAAACTCCATTGCGTTACCCATTACGGAAAGCCCCGCAAACAACATTCCGAACCCCGCAAGAATTCCGCCTATATTTTTTAATTTATCCTTTTTTGCAAAGGCAAGAATAAATGCGCCTACTCCCGCCAAGGAACCGAATATAACCGACGTTGAAACGCCTTCTCCGAACATACCGAGCGCCACTAATTGTCCCGTAACGGTCGTCCCTATGTTTGCCCCGAAAATAATGGTGCTGGCTTGCGTTAAAGACATAACGCCCGCGCTGACAAAACCTATCACCATAACGCTTGTAGCGCTAGAACTTTGAATTAAGGCGGTTGTTACCGTTCCTATCCCCACCCCTACCAATTTATTGTTAGCCGTTTTTGAAAACAACGCCTTTAATTTTCTGCTCCCTAGAGCCTCTAACGACGAACTCATCATCGTACACGCAATTAAAAACACCCCTACTCCCGCAATGAGAGATAAAACGGAAATCGCAATATCCGTTCCGCTTATTACCGTATCCATAAACTACTCCTTTTTTTATTCTAGTTTATCAATAAAAAGTAATAAAACTTGTCCGAAATTGTAATAAAAAAGTAAAATTTAAAAAATTATCCGCACAAACTGTTCGTTTGCACGGATTAAAACTATATATTATCTTTAAATAATTCTTTTTCTTTTTTGTATTTTGCCAAAGCCGTCCGATATTTTTCGGACAAATCGAAATAATAACGCTGTTTTTGTTCATACGGGAGAGTTGCCAAATAATCTTTATCGGCAAGCCTTCCTAAAATATCGCTTACCTCTCCGTATTTATCCAAAATTTCTTTTACTCGAAGATAAAAAACGTCGTTTTCTTCGTTTCTATAAATATCGCCTTTTGCTTTATCACGATAAAATTCCACGACTTTTGCTCTCGTTTACGCCGTTAATTTTTGCTCTTTCCAATTCTTTTTCAAGTTCTTCTCTCGACTTTGTCCAATATCCGCTTTTAATTCTCTTTTTCGCTTTCTTTGCAAGTTGTTTTATGGTTGCTTCCATATTTTCAGTTCCTTGTATTCCTTAATAAAAAGCACCCGTTAAACGATTTTAACGGGTGTAAAAATTAGCCTTTATTTCTTTTTCTAGCGGCTTCCGCCTTTTTCTTTCTCCTTACGGAAGGCTTTTCGTAATGCTCTTTACGACGCATATCTCCGATGATACCGTCACGCGCGCATTTTCTTTTAAAACGACGCAAAGCATTCTCTAACGTTTCGTTTTCTCCGACTTTAATTAAAGACATTCTCAACAACCCTCCTTTGCCCAAACTTGCGAAATATTTTTAACGAAATTGATTATACCAAACCTAATAATATTTGTCAATTATTTTTCATTAAAATTTTATACTCAAAAACGTTTTCTCTTATTTATCGACTTAATAATCCCGAAAACGAAAAACAAAAGGGATAAAAAAGCTAACGTTAAAAAAAT